>NZ_JBMDIS010000129.1:0-12266 GCF_057808775.1 Pseudomonas sp. FG86
CAGTAATAAATGTACTGACTGACATACTGCAATCGGGGGCAAGCCCCCTCCCACAGTGGAACCGAGACCGACGTTAGATAGCCACGTCGGCCTTGATGCTTGGGTCGGCGTCGTAGCCCACGATTTCAAAGTCTTCGAACCTGTAGTCGTAGATCGACGCCGGCTTACGCTTGATCACCAGTTCCGGCAGCTTCTTCGGCGTGCGCGCCAGCTGGGTCCGGATCTGTTCCATATGGTTGCTGTAGGCGTGGGTGTCGCCGGTGGTGACGATGATCTCGTGAGGGATCAGGTCGCATTGCTGCGCCAGCATATGGGTCAGCAGCGCCAGCGCGGCGGTGTTGTAGGGCAGGCCGAGGAACACGTCGGAGCTGCGGATGTACAACTGCATCGACAGATGGCCGTCATGCACGAACGCCTGGTACAGCAGGTGGCACGGTGGCAGGGCTTGTTTGCCGTTGCGCGCGTTTTCCTGCGGGCTCTTGGTTTCGTCCGGCAGGTACTCGACGTTCCAGCCGTGGAACAGGATGCGACGGCTGTTGGGGTTGGTCTTGAGCGTGTGCACCATGTAGTCGATCTGGTTGATCGTGCCGCCATCCTTGGTCGGCCAGGCGGTCCACTGTTCGCCGTACACCGGGCCCAGGTCACCTTCTTCGGTGGCCCACTCGTCCCAGATTCTCACGCCGTTTTCGTTCAGCCACTTGATGTTGGTGTTACCGCTCAACATCCAGATCAGCTCGTTGGCGATGCTCTTGAAGTGAAGCTTCTTGGTGGTCAGCAACGGGAAGCCGTCGGCCAAGTTATGCCGATACTGACGGGCGAACACGGCCTTGGTGCCGGTGCCGGTACGGTCGCCTTTGGTCAGGCCATTGGTCACGACGTCGTTCAGTAGTTCGAGATATTGCTTCATGTCATTACCCGTATCGTTGAAGCCGAGACCTCGCAGGCCTCGGCGTTCGAATTTAAAGCGCGGTGTTCTTCAGCGGTTGCGGGCGGTTGTAGGCCCACCACAGCAAGCCCAGGCCGGCCAGGATCATCGGCAGGCTGAGGATCTGGCCCATGGTCAGCCAGCCCCACGCCAGGTAGCCCAGTTGCGCATCCGGCACGCGCACGAACTCGACGATGAAACGGAAGATCCCGTAGAACAACGCGAACATACCCGACACCGCCATGGTGGGACGTGGTTTGCGCGAGAAGAGGTACAGGATAAGGAACAGTGCCACCCCTTCCAGGGCGAACTGGTAAAGCTGCGACGGATGGCGCGGCAGCTGTGCCGGGTCGCTGAACGGCGGGAACACCATGGCCCACGGCACGTCGGTCGGCTTGCCCCACAACTCGGCGTTGATGAAGTTACCGATACGCCCGGCACCCAGGCCGATCGGCACCAGCGGTGCGACGAAATCCATCAGTTGGAAAAACGACTTGCCGTTGCGCCGGCCAAACCACCAGGCGGCGATCATCACGCCGATAAACCCACCGTGGAACGCCATGCCACCCTTCCACACTTCGAAGATCAGCGTCGGGTTGGCGATATAAGCAGAGAGATCGTAGAACAGCACATACCCCAGTCGCCCGCCGACAATCACCCCCATCGACAGCCAGAACACCATGTCGGAGAGTTTCTCCTTGGTCCAGGTCGGGTCAAAACGGTTCAAACGCCGAGAGGCCAGCAGCCAGGCGCCGCCGATGCCGATCAGGTACATCAACCCGTACCAGTGGATTTTCAGCGGACCGATGGCCAGGGCCACCGGGTCGATCTGCGGGTAAGGCAGCATTGCGACTCCTCGTTAAATCATTCGTTATGGCGCCGGACCATGCCCGGGCGCGATTAAGCCTGCGTTACAGCAAAAAATTCAAACCGACACAAAACAACAGACCGGCGAACAGCCGCTTCAACAGACGCGGCGACAAGCGGTGCGCCAGGCGTGCGCCGAAGCGGGCGAACACCATGCTGGTCAAGGCAATGCCCAGCAGTGCCGGCAAATACACGAACCCTAGACTATGAGCGGGCAACAGCGGGTCATGCCAGCCCAGAATCATGAAACTTAACGCGCTGGCCACGGCGATCGGCAGGCCGCAGGCCGATGAGGTGGCCACCGCTTGCTGCATCGGCACGCTGCGCCAGGTCAAAAACGGTACGGTCAGCGAGCCGCCGCCGATGCCGAAAATCGCCGAGGCCCAGCCGATCACCGTACCGGCCAGGGTCAGGCCGACCTTGCCGGGTACCGTCCGGCTGGCCTTGGGCTTGACCTCCAGGGCCAGCTGCACGGCGACGATCAATGCGAACACGCCAATGATCTTCTGCAAATGCGGGCCGGAGATCGCCTCGGCCGTCAGCGCGCCGAAGCCTGCGCCGATCAAGATGCCGACCGTCATCCACACGAATATCGGCCAACGCACCGCGCCGCGTCGGTGATGCTCACGCACGGCATTGATCGAGGTAAATATGATCGTCGCCAGGGAAGTGCCCACGGCCAGGTGGGTCAGCACCTGCGGGTCAAAGCCCTGCAAGGTGAAACTGAACACCAGCACCGGCACGATAATGATCCCGCCCCCCACGCCAAACAGCCCGGCGAGCACGCCCGCACAGGCACCCAGCAGCAAATACAGCAGAAATTCCATGGGAGCCCCCCAACCAAGTCCGGCATGTTAACGGATGGAAGGCATGCGACCCAACTGGATACGATGGAACGCCGCTGCCGGTGTGGGTAGAGTGACAAAAAAACACAAAGGGGAATCGCCTGATGTGCCTGATTGTTTTCGCCTGGCGGCCGGGCCACGCCCAACCGCTGATCGTCGCGGCCAACCGTGATGAGTTCTACGCCCGCCCCAGCCTGCCGCTGGCCCAGTGGCTGGATGCACCCGATGTGTACGCCGGTCGCGACCAGGAAGCGGGCGGCACCTGGCTGGGGGTCAATACCGATGGGCGATTCGCCGCCCTGACCAATATCCGCGACCCGCACCAACCGCCCGCAAGCAAGTCGCGCGGTGAATTGGTGGCGCGGTTTCTCAGCGGTTCACTGCCCATTGACGACTACTTGGCCGACGTTAACGGCCGATCGATTGAATATGCTGGGTTTAACCTGCTGGTGGGCACGCGGGATGAGTTGTGGCATTACAACGCCCGGGACACTGCGCCCAGCCTGTTGGCGCCTGGCGTGTACGGGCTATCCAATGCAGGGCTGGATACGCCCTGGCCGAAGCTGCTCAAGGCCAAGTCAGCATTGATTGAAGTCCTGGACGACCCGCAGCCGGACGCGCTGCTGCAGATCTTGAGCGACCCGCTGACAGCGCCATTTGCGGAGTTGCCGGATACCGGCGTGGGGTTGGCGACTGAAAGCCTGTTATCGAGCGTGTTTATCGCCAGCCCAAGTTATGGGACACGGGCGAGTACGGCGTTGATTGTAAATGCCGATGGCACGCGGCGGATGGTGGAGCGTAGTTTCGGACCCCATGGTGGCCGACTCGGCGAAGTCGAACTCACGCTCTAGGCACACCACAAAACCAATGTGGGAGGGAGCAAGCCCCCTCCCACCTTTCTCATCGGCACCAGGCTTTAGAGGGTCTTGGCGGAAGCCGGATTGATCATCCGCGTCAGCCCCAGGTTCTTCAGCGCCAATTGCAGCGAGCTGTGGATCACTTGCGGGTTGTCGATGGTCATCAACTCCGCCAGCAAGTCCTTGGCCCGGCTCAGGTTGATCTGGCGCAGCATCCACTTCACTTTCGGCAAGTTGGTGGCGTTCATCGACAGGCTGTCAAAGCCCATCGCCATCAACAGCACCGCTGCGGCCGGGTCGCCGGCCATTTCACCGCAGATGCTCACCGGCTTGCCTTCGGCATGGGCGTCGCGCACCACGTGTTGCAGGGCTTGCAGGACGGCCGGGTGCAGGTAGTCGTAGAGGTCGGCCACCCGTGGGTTGTTGCGGTCCACGGCCAGCAGGTACTGGGTCAAGTCGTTGGAACCGACCGAGAGGAAGTCCACCTGCCGCGCCAGCTCCTTGGCCTGGTAGACCGCCGCCGGGATTTCGATCATCACGCCAATCGGCGGCATCGGTACGTCGGCACCTTCGTCGCGCACTTCGCCCCAGGCACGGTGGATCAGGTGCAGGGCCTCTTCCAGCTCATGGGTGCCGGAGATCATCGGCAGCAGGATGCGCAGGTTATTCAAGCCTTCGCTGGCCTTGAGCATGGCGCGGGTTTGTACGAGGAAAATCTCGGGATGGTCGAGGGTGACGCGAATACCGCGCCAGCCGAGGAAGGGGTTGTCTTCCTTGATCGGGAAATAAGACAGTGACTTGTCGCCGCCGATGTCCAGGCTGCGCATGGTCACCGGTAACGGGTGGAAGGCCTGCAATTGCTCGCGATAAATCGCCAGCTGCTCCTTCTCACTCGGGAAACGCTGGTTGATCATGAACGGCACTTCGGTGCGGTACAGCCCCACCCCTTCGGCCCCGCGCTGTTGCGCGCGCGCGACATCGGCGAGCAGGCCGGTGTTGACCAGCAGCGGCACGCGGTGGCCGTCGAGGGTGACGCAGGGCAGCTCGCGCAACGAATCGAGGCCTTGCGCCAGTTGTTTCTCTTCTTCCACCACCTCGGCGAATTGCTTGCGCAGCACGTCGCTGGGGTTGGTGTAGACCTCGCCACGATGACCATCGACGATCATGTCGATGCCGTCGACCTTGGAATAAGGCAAGTCCACCAGGCCCATCACGGTCGGAATGCCCATGGCGCGAGCCAGGATCGCGACGTGGGAGTTGCCCGAACCCAATACCGAAACCAGGCCCACCAGCTTGCCTTCTGGCACTTCGCCAAGCTGAGTGGCCGTAAGTTCTTCACTGACCAGGATGGTGTTATCGGGGAAGACCATGTTGGTGGTGCGATCTTCCTGCAGATAAGCCAGCAAACGGCGACCCAGGTCGCGCACATCCGAAGCCCGTTCACGCAGGTAGGCGTCATCCATCATTTCAAAGCGGTTGACGTGATCGGTGACCACCTGGCGCAACGCGCCCTGGGCCCACTGGCCGGTCTTGATCACGGTCTTGACTTCGTTACCCAGGGACGCGTCGTCGAGCATCATCTGGTACACGTCGAACAGCGCGCGCTCTTCGGGGCGCAGCTGGGTGGCCAGCTTGTTCGACAGGTTGCGCATGTCGGCGCGCACGCCTTCGAGGGCGGTCTTGAACAGCTTGATCTCGGCGTCGATGTCGATGACGGTCTTGTCCGGCACCACATCGAGGTCGGCCGGTGGCAGCATGACCACCGCCGTACCCACCGCAGCGCCCGGCGAACCCGGCACGCCGACGAACTTGGCTTCCTGGATGCCCTTGCCCTGGCGCCCCAGGCCGCGAATCGAGCCCGTGGCTTCGGCGTGGGCGATAACCCCGGCCAATTGCGCGCTCATGGTCACGAGGAAGGCTTCTTCACCTTCGTCGAACTGGCGGCGTTCTTTCTGCTGGATGACCAACACGCCAACGACGCGGCGGTGGTGGATAATCGGTGCGCCGAGGAACGAGGCGTAGCGCTCTTCACCGGTCTCGGCGAAGTAGCGATACCGCGGGTGATCAGCGGCGTGTTCAAGGTTCAGGGGTTCTTCACGCGTCCCCACCAGGCCCACCAGACCCTCATTGGGTGCCATGCTGACCTTGCCAATGGAGCGCTTGTTCAAGCCCTCGGTGGCCATCAGCACAAAACGGTTGGTCTCTGGGTCCAGCAGGTAAACCGAGCAGACCTGGCTGCCCATGGCTTCCTTGACGCGCAACACAATAATCCCCAACGCCGCCTTGAGATCCTTGGCGGAGTTAACTTCCTGGACGATCTTGCGCAGCGTATTGAGCATGGCTCGGGGTCGAACTCCGTCGTCAGTCGCGCGCTAAAAGGCGCGGGGCAAGCTCTTTGAGAGCGCGACGATAAACCTCGCGCTTGAATGTCACCACCTGGCCCAACGGGTACCAATAGCTGACCCAGCGCCAGCCATCGAACTCCGGTTTACCGGTCAAATCCATCCGCACCCGCTGCTCGTTGGAGATCAGGCGCAGGAGAAACCATTTCTGCTTCTGGCCGATGCACAGCGGTTGGCTGTGGGTACGCACCAGACGTTGCGGCAAACGATAGCGCAACCAGCCGCGGGTACAGGCCAGAATTTGCACATCTTCACGCTCAAGGCCGACTTCTTCGTTCAACTCACGGTACAAGGCGTCTTCAGGGGTTTCGTCGGGGTTGATTCCACCTTGAGGAAACTGCCAGGCATCTTGGTTGATTCGGCGAGCCCATAGCACCTGTCCGGCATCATTCGTAAGAATAATCCCGACATTAGGACGGAAACCATCGGGGTCGATCACGGCAACAACCTCGCAAACGCATGTCGCCGCATTGTTCCACAAAGGTTGATCCAGCGGCAACGAGGCTTCTTACCTTATGTGCACTCTTGTGAAAAGACCGTATTCTGGACGCCTTTTTACAGACTTTTCAGCGAGTAACTGCAATGCGCCTGGCTTTATTCGACTTGGACAACACGCTCCTGGGGGGTGACAGCGATCACGCCTGGGGCGATTACCTCTGCGAACGCGGGATTCTCGACCCGGTGGCCTACAAGGCTCGCAACGATGAGTTCTACCAGGACTACCTGGCCGGCCAACTGGATAACGCGGCCTACCTGAACTTTTGCCTGGAAATCCTCGGCCGCACCGAGATGGCCCAGCTGGACGAGTGGCACAACGACTATATGCGCGACTGCATCGAGCCGATCATGTTGCCGCAGGCATTGGAACTGCTGGCCAAACACCGCGATGCCGGCGACAAGTTGGTGATCATCACCGCCACCAACCGGTTCGTCACCGCGCCAATTGCCGCACGCCTGGGCGTAGACGCCCTGATCGCCACCGAATGCGAGATGGAAGACGGCCGCTACACCGGGCGCAGCACCGATGTGCCGTGCTTCCGTGAAGGCAAGGTGACACGCTTGAATCGTTGGCTGGAAGAGACTGGGCATAGCCTGGAAGGCAGTTACTTCTATAGCGACTCGATGAATGACCTGCCGCTGTTGGAGCAGGTGACGCATCCGGTGGCGGTGGATCCGGATCCGAATCTGCGCGCTGAAGCCGAGAAGCGTGGTTGGCCGGTGATTACGCTGCGTAGCTGATGGCCCTATCGGGGGCAAGCCCGCTCCCACACTCGAGCGCATTCACAAATCAACATGTGGGAGGGGCTTGCCTCCCGATAAGGTAGGCGCGGTCTAAAACCCTAAACCGGCTTGGCGCCCATCAACCCCGCAATCGCTACAAACCCCGCCAGGCTGACCACTGCCAGGACCAGGGTGAAATTCAGGCTGCCGCCCTCGCCCTTGCGCAGGCGATTGAGGCGCGCCACCAGCCAGAACCAGGCCAGCGCCGCGACGGTGTAGAGGATGCTGGAACCCAGGATCCAGGTCTGCCCCAGCGGCCAGCCGATCAAGTGCGCCAGCCACCAGCCGGTAAACGGCATGCTGAGCAGGCAGCCCCCCATCAGCAACCACAGGAACACCCATGGGCGTTGCACGGTAACCGCCGGGCCGGCACTGCGTTTGCGCCAGGCCAGCAGTGCCAGGCCCAGGCCGCTGAGCAGCAATAACGCAGTGGCCGCAATGTGGATAACTTTCAGGGTGGTCAGGGTTTCCATGGTTTCGATTCCTTAAAGGCCGCCCAATCAGCGTAGTCGTTCAACCGAGGAACAGTTGGTACGCCGGGTTATCACTTTCATCCCAGTACGGGTAGCCGATGGCTTCAAGGGCTGCAGGCACCAAGTGGCGCTCGTCCGCCGGCACTTGCAAGCCGGCGACCACACGGCCATCAGCCGCGCCATGGTTACGATAGTGGAACATCGAGATATTCCAGCGCCCGCCCAGCTTATTCAGGAAGTTGAACAGCGCGCCGGGGCGCTCCGGGAACTCGAAGCGCAACACCACTTCATCGCTGACTTTGGCCGCATGCCCGCCAACCATATGGCGGATGTGCAACTTGGCCAGCTCGTTTTCGGTCAGGTCCAGCACCGGAAAGCCCTTGCCGGTGAGGCTGGCGATCAACGCGCTGCGCGGGTCGTTTTCCGGGTGGGTCTGCACGCCGACAAAGATGTGCGCCTCGCTGCCGGAGTGGTAGCGGTAGTTGAATTCGGTGATCTGGCGCTTGCCCACGGCCTCGCAGAATGCTTTGAAGCTGCCCGGTTTTTCCGGGATGGTCACGGCGATAATGGCTTCGCGCCCCTCACCCAACTCAGCGCGCTCGGCCACATGGCGCAGGCGGTCGAAGTTGACGTTGGCCCCCGAGTCGATGGCCACCAGGGTTTGCCCGGTGATGCCACGGGTCTCGACGTACTTCTTGATACCGGCCACGCCCAGCGCGCCGGCCGGCTCGGTGATCGAACGGGTATCGTCGTAGATGTCCTTGATCGCCGCACAGATTTCATCGGTGCTGACGGTGATCACTTCATCCACATAGTCCTTGCAGATATCGAAGGTGTACTGGCCGATCTGCGCCACCGCCACGCCATCGGCAAAAATGCCCACCGTCGGCAGTACCACACGTTCGCCCGCCGCCATCGCGGCTTGCAGGCAGTTGGAGTCGTCCGGCTCGACGCCGATGATCTTGATTTCCGGGCGCAGGTATTTCACGTACGCCGCGATACCCGCGATCAGCCCGCCGCCGCCCACCGGAACGAAGATCGCATCCAGCGGCCCTGGGTGCTGGCGCAGGATCTCCATGGCCACAGTGCCCTGCCCGGCAATGGTGTGCGGATCGTCATAGGGGTGGATGTAGACGTAGCCTTTTTCATCGACCAGCTTCAGCGAGTAGGCCAGGGCTTCCGGGAAGGAATCACCGTGCAGCACCACCTTGCCGCCGCGGGAGCGCACGCCTTCGACCTTGATCTCCGGGGTGGTCTTGGGCATTACGATAGTGGCCTTGACCCCCAGCACCTTGGCTGCCAGGGCCAGGCCCTGGGCATGGTTGCCGGCCGAGGCGGTGACCACGCCGCGCGCACGCTCTTCGTCCGTCAACTGGGTCAGCTTGTTATACGCACCGCGAATCTTGAATGAGAACACCGGCTGCAAGTCTTCACGCTTGAGCCAGACCTTGTTGCCCAGCCGCTCGGAGAGCTGGCGGGCGGTCTGCAATGGAGTTTCCACGGCAACGTCGTAAACGCGCGAGGTGAGGATCTTTTTGACGTACTGTTCAAGCATCGGAAAGCATCACTGGGCGGGTTGGGCAGGGTCGAGGAGTCTAACCCGGCTTTTGGCCGTACGACCACACGAATCCCGAGGTTTTGTTGGGTTATACTCGCGCCCTCTTTACTCCCCGCCCGTTCCGGAGCCCGCATGACCCAGGATCAACTCAAACAGGCAGTGGCCCAGGCCGCCGTCGATTTAATCCTTCCTAAACTCGACGACAAGAGCATCGTCGGTGTCGGCACCGGCTCCACCGCCAACTGCTTTATCGATGCGCTGGCCAAGCACAAGGGCGCATTCGATGGCGCCGTGGCCAGCTCCGAAGCCACCGCCGCGCGCCTCAAGGGCCATGGCATTCCGGTGTACGAGCTCAATACCGTGAGCGACCTGGAGTTCTATGTCGACGGTGCCGATGAAAGCGACGCGCACCTGAACCTGATCAAGGGCGGCGGCGCGGCCCTGACCCGCGAGAAGATCGTCGCGGCCGTGGCCAAGACCTTTATCTGCATCGCCGACGCCAGCAAGCTGGTGCCGGTGCTCGGCGCGTTCCCGCTGCCGGTGGAAGTGATCCCCATGGCCCGCAGCCACGTGGCCCGCGAACTGGTGAAACTGGGCGGCGACCCGGTGTACCGCGAAGGCGTGTTGACCGACAACGGCAACATCATCCTCGACGTGTTCAACATGCAAATCACCAACCCAGTGGAGCTTGAGACTCAGATCAACGCCATCGTCGGCGTGGTCACCAACGGCCTGTTCGCTGCGCGTCCGGCTGATGTGCTGTTGCTGGGCACGCCCGAAGGCGTGAAAACCCTCAAGGCCTGAGAACACCACACATCCAATGTGGGAGGGGGCTTGCCCCGATGGCGGTGCCTAAGTCAATTAGATGTCGACTGACACATCGCTATCGGGGGCAAGCCCCCTCCCACATTTTTGATCGGCGGTGCCTCAGAGATTGGGTTTCTTGAACACATAGAACAGGTTCGGCTCGCTGACCAGGTACAACGTGCCCTCGTCATCCATGGCGATCCCTTCGGCCTGCGGCACGCGCTTGCCCAGGCCATGGCGCCCTTTGAGCAGCGACAAACTGCTTAATGGCCGCCCATCGATATCCAGCTCCAACACCAGGAACGACTCATCCGACAGCGCCAGCAAATGACCGCTGCGCTCATCGTATTGCAAGCTTGAAAGGTCGCGCACAAACAACCCGGCATCGCGCCTGGGGTTGTTGACCACGTGCACTGAGTAGGTTTTTTCCGGTTTGAAATGGGGAAAGCCGTGGACCTCGTAGATCAGCATCGGGTCGCGCTCCTTGGCGACAAACAGGCGCTTGCCAACCGAGTCATAGGCCAACCCTTCGAACCCCTTGTTGCCGCCGACATGCATGCCCAGGGTCATCTGCTCCGCGTCGGCCGCGTCGAGGAATTGGGTGTCGTCGTCCACATGCACCTTGATCAGGCGTTGCTGGCGCTCATCGCTGATGACGTAGATGTTGTCGCTGATGAACTCCACGGCTTCGGCATCGCCAAACCCCACCAGGGGAATGCGTCGCAGGATCTTGCCCTGCAGGGACAGTTCGATCAGTTCGGCGTTTTTATTGGTGACAGTAAACAGGCTGTTGCGCACCGGGTCGTAGGTGAGCGCTGAAACATCGTCGTCGAGCCCCTCGATCACCTGGGCTTCGAGGGCGACCCGATAATCCGCCAGGCCGATGGAGCGCTCGTCGGCAGGCTGGCGCCACGCTTTCCAGTTGAACCAGGCGCGCTCGAACAGACGAAACTGTTGCGCAAAGACGCCGACGGAAACCAGCGCAATCAACAGCAGGATAAACAATGCAGGTTTGGGGCGGGCAAATCGGCGCATCGGGGCGGGCTCGAAGAAAAACTGGCGAATAGATATCAAGGTCGCCTGAATTTAAACTTAAACGCACCGGACTGTCTGGCGAATGCCGCTCATAGAGACGCATCCGACGTAATCGGTCTGCTATTTCCGCTTCTCGAAGCGATAGAACAGGTTTGGCTCACTGACAAAGTACAGGTTGCCACTCTCGTCCATGGTCACCCCTTCCGCGCGGGGGATGGTGTCTTTCAGGCCATTGAAGCCGCCGAGCAAGGTCATGAAGCTGACCTGCTTGCCCTTCTCGTCCAGTTCCAGCAACAGGTGGGAGTCCGCCGACAGCACCAGCAAGTGCCCGGTACGCGGGTCGACGGCCAGGGCCGAGAGGTTGCGCATGTCCAGCTCGGTGCTGGCCAGCTTTTGCTTGTCGCCGACCAGGGTCTGGCTACCGTCGCTTTTCCAGGTGAACAGCGCCGGCGGTCGTTCTTCACCCAGCACCAGTTGCTGGTTGCGCTTGTCCCAGGTGATGGCTTCAAAGGCTTTGTTCTGGTCTTTGGACGGCCCCAGGTCATAACTGGAGAAGTCCGCCTTGTTCAACGCTGTCGTACCGGCGTCGACCTTGATGATGGTCAGGCTGTGCTGGCGCTCATCCACCACGGCCATCAGGCCGTTTTCCATGACTGTCACACCTTCCGGGTTATTCCAACCGTTGAGCGGCATCTTGCGCAGCACATCGCCTTGCAGGGTCAACTCAACCAGGAACGGGTTCTTGCCCATGACCGAAAACAGGGTTTTGGTCTGCGGGTTATAGGCCAGGTCGGAAGCCTCGTCCTTCTCCATGCCGGGCAGCAACTTGGCGTCGATCACGGCGCGATAGTCCGGTAGCCAGACACTGGCCTCGCGCTCGGCGGGCGATTCAAAACGCTCCACCAACCACAACACACCCCGATTGTCCCAATGCATGGCCCAGGCGATGCCATACACAATGGCCCCGACCAGAAACAGCCAGGAATACCAGCGCAGGGCAAAACGCGAACGTCGCTTGGGCGTCAGGGTAGGCAGGGGCACAGCCATTGGGCGCTTATCCAGAAAGTCAGCATTAGGTGATAGCACAGGCTCGACGAGCCTGCGTGTTCGAGGCTGAGGATTATCCGGATAGCGTGTGAAAAAAATGCAAAACATTGGATTTTGTGGCGAGCGGGCTTGCTGTGGCGAGCGGGCTTGCCCCGCGTTGGGCTGCGAA
>NZ_JBMDIS010000013.1:0-125301 GCF_057808775.1 Pseudomonas sp. FG86
GGTCGGGGTCGCGAGTTCGAGTCTCGTTTCCCGCTCCAATTTATGATCTACAGACTTCCACTGGCGTCTGTAAGTCGTTGAAAAGAGGAGCTTCGGCTCCTTTTTTCATTCCAGCAAAAGCCACGGAAATCCACCGACAGCCAGCGTTTTTGAGGCCAAAAACAAGGCCAAAGAATGCGGGTGGTGCCGGTTCCGGGTTGTTGCTGGGGTTGGATCGGGATGACCAGCAGCATTGAGCCTAAGTCTCACGACTTAGGAGTTTGATGATGGCACTCTCTGATCTGACCGTGCGGCAAGCCAAGGCCGCCAAGAAAACCTACAGCATCCCCGACACCGATGGCCTCGGCCTGGTGGTCGCCCCGACCGGCGGCAAGTCGTGGCACCTGCGCTACTACTGGCTCGGCAAGCAAAAACGCATCTCCTTGGGCAACTACCCCGAGATCGGCCTGCGCGAAGCCCGTACCCTGCGCGACGAAGCTCGGGCACTTCTGGCCCAAGGCATCAACCCTCACACCGATCGCAAGCAGAAGCGACACGCGGTCAAGCTGGCTTCGGACTACACGTTCAAGGCCGTCTTCGATGCCTGGGTCGAGCACCGCGCCAAGGAACTCAAGGAAGGCAGGAACAGCACGCTGTCGCAGATCAAGCGGATCTTCGGCAAAGACGTGCTGCCCAGCCTCAAGCAGATGTCGATCTACGACATTCGCAGGCCGCAGCTCCTCGGCGTCCTGGCGAGGATTGAAAAGCGCGAAGCCTTCACCACCGCCGAAAAGGTCCGTACCTGGCTGGGGCAGTTGTTCCGCTACGCGCTGGTTATCGTCGAGGGAATGGAGGCCAATCCGGCCACAGACCTGGACGTGGTGGCCGAGCCCAAGCCCGCGGTGACCCATAACCCCTACCTGCATCTGCCTGAGCTTCCCGAGTTCCTCCAAAAGCTCAGGCTCTACAACCCGCGCGGCTGGCAAACCCAGCTCGGTATCCGCCTGCTGTTCTTGACCGGCGTGCGCACCGGCGAACTGCGGCTGGCGACCCCGGATCAGTTCGACCTCGACCGCGGCCTGTGGATCATTCCTCCGCAGATCGTCAAGCAGCTTCAGGACGAAATGCGTAAGGCCGGCAAGCGCCCGCAGGACGTACCACCCTACATCGTGCCGCTGTCCCTTCAGGCCATCGAGATCGTGCGCTACCTGCTAGGGGTGATGCGGCCCGCCCAGTGCCACCTGCTGACGCACCGCAGCGAACTCAAGAAGCGCATCAGCGAGAACACCCTCAACGCCGCCTTGAAACGGATAGGCTACGAGGACCAACTGACCGGCCACGGTATTCGCGGAACCATCTCGACGGCGCTAAACGAGATCGGCTACCCGAAGATTTGGGTGGACGCCCAGCTTTCGCACTCCGATCCGAACAAGGTGAGTTCGGCCTACAACCACGCCAAGTACGTGGAGCCGCGCCGCCGAATGATGCAGGACTGGGCCGACCGTCTCGACCTGCTCGAACAGGGCCAAGTCGAAGCGGCCAGCGCACACCTCACTATCCACATCGGAGGCGTGCCGGCGATGGCGGAGGAGGACAAGTCTGACGCCATCGTTGCAGCTTCCTCTACGACACCCGTTCCGCCGGTGGTGGCTACCCCCATCGTCGTGACGCCGAACGACGGGGGCATCACCTTCCAACGGTTGTCGCAGGTGCCGCCACCTCCGACGCACGCGCCGGAGCCCGAAGTGTCCGCCATCCAGCGCGAGCGCGAGGAAATGCTGGCCATCTACGAGTCGCCGAGCAGCCTGCCGGTGCCCCTGTTCGGCAAGCTGGCCGGAAAGTCCAAGGACCAGATCAACCGCGAATTGAAGGCCGGCAAGCTGCTCTCCATCAGTCTGGGTAACCGGGGGCAGCGTGTCCCCGACTGGCAACTGGTGCCGCTCAAGCACAAGCTGGCCCAGGTGCTCATGAACCAACGTCCGCAGGCAGATTCGTGGGAGCTGTATCGCATGCTGACCCAGCCACACCCGGACCTGGGGGATCGCGCCGCCATCGACATCGTGACCCCGGGCAATCTGGGCATGGTCGTCCGCGTTATCGCAGGGGCCCGCCAGCAGACAGGTGTGCCGGAGGCTGGCCTGCCGCCGAGGCCCATCCCCGAGGAGGTGCAGCAGAGCGTTCGTCGGCTGGTGGACAGCGCTGCGGTGTTTGAGACGGTGTAATCCGAGGTTCGACGGTGCGGCGGCCAGCGGCATGCTCCCTGTCGCTGGCCGCTGCATTCGCCTTACTGCAACGACGCGCCCGAGCGCACCACGATCGCATAGAGGTCGGCAATTGTTGCCAGCGCGGCCTCGTGCAGCGTTTCGGCTGTCACATCCACTGCGTCCGTGCGGATCGGCCGCGTCGCGCAAGCATCGGCCACGACGGTCGGCTCATTGCCGCGCAGGAATGCACCCTCGGCGGTGAAGGTGACGCACATGTGGGTCATGAACCCGATGACGATGACCTGCTTGTTTCCGGCCGCATCCAGGCGTTCGCCCAAGTCGGTGTTGACGAAGGCATTGGGCGCCGTCTTAACGACAACGGGCTCATCCGCCAACGGTGCGACGGCGGGATGGATCTGCCCGATCTCGGTGGCGAGGTCGTAGGGTGAGCCCTTGCCGCCATCGTGGACGACGTGAATGATCTTGGCACCGGCTGCGCGCGCCCGGACGAGCAGGTCGGACGCTGTTGCCAGTGCTGCCAGCCAGCCGGCCAGTTCCATGACGCCGCGCGTGTAGGTGTTCTGGTAGTCCACCAGAATCAGGGTGGAATGAGCCAGCGTAGCGGGCTTGGCGTCCAGTCCGTTGAGCTGGCGCAGAGTGGTCGAGGGATTCATGACTGTGCTTCCTTGAAATGTGAATTGACCATTCCGGGCCATTGGAATGACCGTCTTCACATACTAGGAACGCCACGGAATGTCCGCAATGTCGTCTAACATGCAAATTCCGACATTGCCCTCCGCTATTTCCAAGGGAACCCCGCATGGCCACCATCAAGCGCCTCATCGTCATCGTGTTGTTCGAGCACGTCGATCTGCTGGACGTAACCGGCCCGGCGGAGGTGTTCTCGCTGCTTCAGCGCGAGATGGACGAGCCCACGGGCTACCAGGTGGTGCTGGCGGCCGAGACGCTCGCGCCGGTCACCACCTCGGCTGGCGTGCGCGTGTTGCCCGATGCGACGTTCGACGACTTAACCCGCCGCAGGATCGACACCCTCGTGGTCCCCGGCGCGGTCGAGGTCGATGCACAGCGCCGCGTGCGCGCCGTCGTGGCGCCATCGATCGCCGCGCGGGTGAAGGCCCTCGCGATCCACACCCTCCGCATTGCGTCCGTCTGCGTGGGTGCGCACGTGCTGGCCGCGGCCGGCCTGCTTGACGGCAGGCGAGCCACCACCCATTGGTCCACCGCGCAGCAGCTCGCCGAGGAGCACCCGGCGGTCAAGGTGGACGCCGACCCGATCTTCATCCGCGACCGCAACGTCTGGACCGGCGCCGGGCTGACAGCGTGCCTGGACCTGGCGCTCGCCTTGGTCGCCGACGACTTCGGCGAGCGGCTGGCGCTGCGCGTGGCGCGCCAGCTCGTCATGTTCCTCAAACGCCCCAGTGGACAAAGCCAGTTCAGCGCCTCGCTGGAGCCGACCTCGACAACTCGGCGCATGGATGCGCTACGCCACTACGTCATGCGCCACATCGGCGAGCCCGTCACCATCGCGCAACTAGCCGAGCAGGCGCACGTCAGCGACCGGCAACTGACCCGCATCTTCAAGACGGAACTGAACATGACACCGGCCGCTTACATCGAATCGGTGCGCGTGGAGATGGCACGCAACCGGCTGGAAACCACGGACGACCCGCTGGAGCGCATCGCCGCGGCCTGCGGCTTCAACACTACCGATACGCTCAATCGTGCGTTCCGCAGGAAGCTGGATACCACACCGGCCGAATACCGCAGCCGGTTCAGGACGGTGTGCTGATGGGATTTGCCTCGCCCGCCCTTGTCATGCGCCACTTCGGGCAACCTGCATCGCTCTGCGCTCGAACCGCTCGTAAACAGCATTGGATCGTCCGTTGGGCCGCTGCAGGTATGTCACGACCTCATAGGGCCCCTCGGCCAGCGGCCGCGCGGTGATCCCCCACGCATCAGCGCGCTCGATGCGCGATTGCGCAGTGAGCCCGACACCATAGCCAGCGCCGACCCATAGCGCCAACATCTCGAAAGAGGTCACGTGCTGGATGCTCTGCTGGCTCAACGGCGGGAGGGATGAAAGCCGCTGATCCAGCAGTGAGCAGCTTTCTGCTGGCCAGCGAAACACGGGGTAGTCCAGAAGCTCGGCGATCGTGAGCTTCGTCTGGGCAAGCAAGGGGGACCGCAATGGCATGGCAACAGCGATATTCTCGATCCACAGCGGTTGGCTTTTCAGGGATGAAGCACTCACGTTCCGAAGCGACATCCCGGCGTCGTAGCGGCCATCATCAAGGCCCGTCACCAGGTCGTCACTTGATGTCTCAAAAAACGCGATGGTGATGTTCGGCTCTTCCGCGCGCTGCAGGGCGAGCAACGTGGAGAAGCATGAGGACGGCACGCCAGGTGCTATGGCGAGCTTGAGATGAGAAGACTGGCTGGTGGCATCATGCATGAGAGCCCCCAAAAAGGGTTCTGGCCAAGAAGGCGAACCTGCGTCGTAGTCAAGAGTGAAGTTTAACGCCGTTATCTTTAACGTGGTTAATTTTGGCGGATTGTTTGACGCTTCTGCTAATGCAGAAATCAACCATTCAGCCAGGCCGTCCTTCTGGCACAACAACGTATGAATCCGCGGCGGCAACAGCTTTCGGACAGGCCGTGCGCGCTGCGCGCGTTGCACAAGGAATCGCGCAAGACGAGTTCGCATCTCGGGCAAGCATTTCGCGCTCGCACATGGGCAAGATCGAGCGTGGTGAGCACGTGCCCACGCTTCCCCTCATACTGAAAATTGCTACGGCGCTCGGGATAGGTGCGGCTGAGCTGATGGCGGCGACCGAACGCAATCTGCGTGCCGAAACCGATCCTTGAGAGGATATCCGCCAGCGAGGCTTTGTCAGCCGCCCGCGGAGTCACGTAGGCGAACGATAAACCGCTCCAGCGAAGCCGACATATTGCTGTTGTCCGGCCGAAGGAGGTAGGTGGTGATGACGGCGGAATCCATTGCCAAGGGACGGATGACTACATCCGGCCGCTGAGAAACCGGAATCTTGGTCGCCGTCATGAAGCCGACGCCGTAGCCGGCACCAACCAAGGTGAGCATCATGTCCAGCGAGGACACTTCTTCCACGACGTTCAGCTTGTGCTCCACCACCTGCAGAAGGCGCCCAAGTTCGCGGCAATAGCCCTCGCATGCGTGTGGGTCGCACAAGACAAGCGGATGCCCGCCGAGTTCGTGAAGTGGAACCTCTTTGTGGGCGAGCAGTGCATGTCGGGCCGGCACAGCAATCACCAGCGGGTCTTGCCAGAGCGGTTCGGCAACGATGCCCTCACCGACATCGGCCGTGTGCGCGAACCCGATTGTGAAGTCGCCCGATCGCAGGCCGCGCAACTGCTCGGCCAAAGGAAGTTCGCAGAGGCGGATTTCGATCTCCGGTTCCTCTGCACGGCAACGGGCGAGAAACGCCGCTAGTCGAGGATCGATCGCTCCGTCAGATACCGCGATGCGAATGCTTCCTCGCAAGCCCGCCCCGACGGCCTTGGCATTCTCCCGTGCCTGTTCCAGCACGGTGAACAGCCTGCGAACGTCTTGCAAGAATGTGGCACCTGCGGCCGTCAGTTCTGTTCCTCGGCGGTTCCGGTCGAAAAGGACCACCCCAAGCTCGTCTTCAAGCTCTTTGATGGCCCGAGATAGCGGGGGTTGCTCGATATGCAAGCGCTCGGCGGCCCGCGTGAAATGCAGTTCCTCAGCGAGGACTACGAAGCAACGAAGATGTCGCAGTTCCATAGGCCGCCTCCTGGCTCAAGTCGTCCAAAACCATTTCATCTCCTCTTATCGAGAAGCGTGGCTGCGACCCCATCTGACGCCCATGAAGGACTAGGTCCTAGTGGGAGACAAGATGCCGAGCCACGCAACGCTCGCCAGAACCAAGACGGCCAAGGTCGCCTCCGTGAACAGACTCTGCCGAAGCTTGATGACTGCCTGCGCGCGATTGCCTGCCTTCAAAGCTGCCTCCAGGCTCGGACTCAACCGATACCGATTGGCAGCAGCCAACGCCAGCATGCCTGCGAAAAGCAAGAGCTTTACCATCAGCAGCCGGCCATACAGCGTCGAGATGAGCGGATCAAACGATGGTCCGGCGATCAACAGGTAATTGAGAATTCCACTCACGACGAGTGCGGCCACGATCGCTGTACCTATGCGAGCAAAGCCATTCGACGTCCGACTGAGGACCGCTACCGGGTCTTGCGCGACATCCCGCTTGTGGGATGCCAGCATCAAGAACGCCACCAATGCGCCCACCCAAGCGCCCGCTGCCCAGAGGTGCGTGATATCCGACGCAAGATGGATGTAGCCGCGAACGCCGTCGTCCATCGCACCGTGGCCTGCCCACGCAAGGGTCGCCAGCGCCACGCCGGTGGAGAGCGCCATCACTGCAAATCGCAAGGTAGCGTTCAATTTCAACATTGCGACGAGCACACACACCAACAGCGCCAGGATGCGAATGCACCAGGCGATGCCCATATGCGTGCCCGTAATGAGCATGTCGAAAACGTGCGTTGACAACTCCGCGTAGCTTTGGGCGCCGGACATGGCCTTGGCCATGACCGTCATGCCCCACATCGACAGGGCAATGCCGATGGCAGCGGATGCGCCAATGAGTACGCGATAGCGGCGCGAGATCGTCGAGGATCGCTCGTCGTTGCCCAAAGCATAGAGACCGAACATGGCGACGCCAAACGCCGCCGCCAGATCAAGATAAAGCGCCAGGCGCAGGACGATGGTCAACCAATCCCCGGCCATGGGCTTACTTCACCTTGAAGGTGACGTTACCCGTGATCGGATGCGTGTCCGAGGAGACGGCACGCCATTCGACGCGATAGTCGCCCGGCTGGAGCGCTTGTGCCGGTGTGATGACCATGGTCTTGCCGTCGCCGGCACCCGCGACGCTGGCGTTGATCTTCATCGGGCCATGGCTCGCCATTCCCGGCATGCCCGTCATGACAAGGCTCGCGGCGGAGAACTGCGGCACCAGCGTTTCGGAGAACTTCAGCTCGATGGTGGCTGGCGCGGAAACCTGCGACTTGTCGGCCGGCGTTGAAGACACCAGCGAAGGATGCGCGAATGCGGCGGTGGCGAACAGGCCAGCAGCGATCGGCGCGACGAGCTTGGCGATGAAATGTGAACGGGTCATAGAGATTCCTACCTTGATGTGTGAGGGTGGTTTAAGAACGAAATGCCGAGATAAGGCTTGCACCTTCGTAACGGCGTGGAACGAAAAATGCGGTTCGCTGGGCGATAGCAGGCTCCTGTAGGTTCAGAAAGAAGATCCGGTCACAGTCGGCTCGCTCTCAGGCGCAAGGCGTTGCCAACGACCGACGCCGAACTCAGGCTCATCGCCAATGCTGCGATCAGCGGCGACAGCAGCCAGCCCGTGAGGGGATAGAGAACCCCGGCGGCGATGGGGATGCCCAGCGCGTTGTAGAGGAAGGCGAACATGAGGTTCTGCTTCATGTTGCCCACGGTACTCACCGAGAGCGTGCGAGCGACAGCGATGCCACGCAGGTCGCCCTTGACCAGCGTGACTTGGGCGCTGTTCATCGCCACGTCGGTTCCGGTTCCCATGGCAATACCCACGTCTGCCTTCGCCAAGGCCGGCGCGTCGTTGATGCCGTCTCCGGCCATGGCGACGATGCGGCCTTCTTTCTGCAGCCGCTCGATCAACATGAGCTTGTCCGCCGGCTTGACCTCACCATGCACCTCGTCGATGCCTAGGCGCGCACCGACGGATTTGGCGGTGGTCTGCCCGTCCCCGGTGGCCATGATGACCCGCAGGCCCGCAGCCTTCAACGCGGCCAGGGCCTCGGGGGTGCTGCCCTTGACCGGATCGGATACGGCGAGCAAGCCCGCGAGCTGCCCGTCCACAGCCAAGTACATGACGCTGGCCCCTTCGCCGCGCAGAGCTTCGGCCTGGGGTACGAGCGGTTCCACCGACACGCCAGACTGTTCCATCAGCACTGTGTTGCCCAACGCCAGTTGCCGGTGCTCAACCTTCCCGCGCACGCCGATGCCGGTTCCCGATTCAAAGGTCTGAGGCTTCACGAGTTGGAGGCCCTGGGCACGCGCGGCCTGCACGATGGCGTCGGCCAGGGGGTGTTCACTACCCTGGTCCAGGCTGGCCGCAAGACGCAGCACCTCATCGTTCGTAAAGCCGGGTGCTGCGACGACCTGATCGAAAGCAGGTCGGCCCTCGGTCAGGGTTCCTGTCTTGTCGATGACGAGGGTATCGACCTTGCGAAGATTCTCGATCGCCGCGGCATCGCGGAAAAGCACCCCCTGTGTGGCGCCACGGCCCGTTGCGACCATGATCGACATCGGCGTGGCCAGACCCAGCGCGCACGGGCAGGCGATGATCAGGACGGCCACCGCATTAATCAGTCCATAGACCCAGGTGGGCTGCGGCCCGAAGAATCCCCATACAACGAGCGTCGTGACCGCAATGGCGACGACGGCCATCACGAAGTAGCCGGCCACGACATCGGCCATGCGTTGCATCGGCGCCTTGGAACGCTGCGCCTGGGCGACCATCTGGACGATTTGCGACAGAACGGTGTCCGAGCCGATCCGCTCCGAACGCATGACCAGCGCGCCGCTGGTGTTGAGTGTGGCCCCGATGACCTTGTCGCCCGCGCGCTTGCTGACGGGCAGCGGTTCGCCGGTCAGCATGGATTCGTCAATCGAGCTGCTGCCCTCGTGCACGATGCCATCCACCGGCACCTTCTCGCCGGGTCGGATGCGCAGCAGGTCGCCGACGTGCACATGGCTGAGCGGCACGTCTTCCTCGCTGCCGTCCGCATTGATGCGCCGTGCGGTCTTGGGCGCCAGCCCCAGCAGCGACTTGATGGCCGCCGAAGTCTGGGAGCGGGCTTTGAGTTCCAGCACCTGGCCGAGCAGTGTCAGCGAGATGATGACGGCGGCGGCCTCGAAATACACGCCGACCCGTCCCATGGACATGAAGGAAGCTGGAAACACTTCCGGCGCAACGGTTGCCACAACGCTGTAGATGAATGCCGCACCCGTTCCCAGGCCGATCAGTGTCCACATGTTCGGGCTGCGGTTGACCACGGACAGCCAGCCGCGGGAGAAGAAGGGCCAGCCGGCCCACAGCACGATCGGCAACGACAGCACCAACTCGACCCAGCTCTGTGTAGCCATGTCCATCAGGTGCAGCCGCTCGCCCAGCATCGCCAGCGCCAGGACCACGAGCGTCAGCGGCAAGGTCCACCAGAAGCGACGCGAGAAGTCACGCAACTCCGGGTTGTCGTCATCGAGGTCGGGCAGCAGAGGCTCAAGCGTCATCCCGCACTTGGGGCAGGTTCCCGGATGATCCTGGCGGATCTCCGGGTGCATCGGGCAGGTGTAGATGGTTCCGGGCGCGGTTGGCGATGCCGCCGGGGCCGGTGAAACTGCGGTGCTGGCATGGTGATGCGGTGCATGGCCGCTGCCTGTGCCTATGCCCGCGTCACCGCTGGCATATCGCGCCGGATCGGCGTCGAATTTGGCCTTGCATCCGGTGCTGCAAAACAAGTACGTGTTCCCCAAGTGCGTGGAGCGGTGCTCCGACGCCGCCGTGACCGCCATGCCACACACCGGATCTCGCGTCGCGGCATCGGGCTGCGTGTGGCTTGAGGACCCGCCCGCGTCGTCACTTCCAGCATGGCTGGCGTGATGGTGGTGGGTATGCGGGCCGGACGTTGTGGCACCCGCCGCCATGCCTGCGTGCTCATGTCCTGAAGACTTGCTGGGTGAATTCATAGTGACAAGTGCCCTCCGCCGTTAACTGTTGGTGTCTGGTGATCGCAGCAGGCCGCAGGCGCGCAAGGAGACAAGCGCGGCGTCGCGTGCTCGCACGGTGCGAGTGCCTCGACTCATTGCTTCTGCTCCTTGGAGGCTGCGGCACCTTCCTCACCCTGACGCGCGGCATGATCGTGTCCTCCGTGGCCGTGACCACGGTGCATGAACAGGTGCATCAGCGGACAAGCCGCCAGCAGCAGGAAGGGGAGATAGCCGGCAACATGTGCCGTGTGCTCCTTGAGCAGGAAATACGCGGCGACAGCGGCGATGATGAGGAACGCCACGCCGTAGCGCGATCGCCAGAACCGGGGACGATCGCTGGGGGTCTGTGTGTGCTGATGCTGCATGGCATATCTCCACGGAAAAGAGTTGATGGATGGTCAGAGATGCGACTGATAGACCGTGCTACTACCGTTTTTCCCGATCAGCAGCACGTCGTAGGCGTCCTTGCGTCCAACATAGGCCGGACCATCCATGCCGGGCGAACCGACCGGCATGCCTGGCGCCGCGAGGCCGATGGCCTGCGGGGCTTCGCGCAGCAAGCGTTGAATGTCCGAGGCAGGCACATGACCCTCGATGGCATAGCCGCCGATCTGCGCCGTGTGGCACGAACCGTACTTCTGCGGGATGCCCAGCCGCGTGCGCGCTGCCGTGTTCCCGGTGTCAAGAACCTGCACATCGAAGCCTGCGCCTTGCAGGTGTGAGACCCAGTCCTTGCAGCAACCGCATCTCGGGTCCTTCCACACCTTGGCGATCGGTCGGCTCTGCGCCAGGCTCGGTCCTGCGAGTGCCATCACCAACAAGCCAGCGATCAATGCTTGGCGTCTCGGCACTTTGCCCTGGCTTCTGTCGTAGTGCATGTTCATAGATTGCCTCTCATCAGATGATCAAACCCACAAGGTTCTAGAACCAGAATCGCACGCCAGCCACCCAGCGCGTCTGCTGCGCGCGGCCACCTTCGGCACGCACATAGTCCGCTGTGCGTCCGAAGCTGCCCGCCCGTTCCACGCCGATGTAGGGAGCGAACTGGCGACTGAATTCATAGCGCAGGCGCAAGCCAGCAGACGCTTCGGCCAAGCCCTTGCCGATACCGCGTTCCGGGTCGTCCTTGCCATAGAACTGCAATTCGGCACGAGGCTCCAGAATCAGTCGCTGGGTCAGCAGCAGCTCGTAGCTGCCTTCGACACGCAGCGCCGTACGTCCGCCACTTCCCACGTAGCCCGTCGCCTCCAGCTCGAACCAGTAGGGGGCGAGGCCCTGGATGCCGAAAGCCAACCATTGACGGCTCGGGCCTTCTCCGTTATCCACCCGAACGCCGAGCTGGGTGTCCCAGTACGGTGCGACGGCGTGCCCCCAGAGAAGCTCGGTACGCGATTCTTCGAGCTTTCCTTTGGCGATATCGCCTTCGGCCTTCACGACGGCCTTGTTGTAGGTCGTCCCATACCAAGCCTGGAGGTCGTAGGCCGTGGAATCGTCCCCTTTGCGCGTGAAGCGGCGTTCCAGGGTTTCGCCGCGCAACGAGAAGAACCTGTGTTCGTCGGCCAGCATCAGCCGCGGCACACCGGGTACGGCGTAGTCGCCCGATCCCAATGTCAGGCCATTGGAGTAGCCATGCGGATCGCGGGCGTCAGGAGGCGCCGACCCGCCCTGCATCTGCATGTTGCCGTGATCCATGGCCGGGGCCGCAGCCGTGTCGCTCGCCGGCGCCGTGTGACCCGCGTGCGGGTCGGCGGCGGCAGGAGGTGCGGACCGAGTGGATGGCACGGCTGTCTGGGTGTCGGCCTGGCCGTGCGCTGCATGGTCGTTCTGTGCTTGTGCCTGGGCGGCGACGCTTACCAGCGCCAGGAGCGTCGTGGCCAGTGCGCGAGTGGGGAGTGCTTTGGACATTCTTGGTCTTCCTTGTGCGCTGGGTTCAAGACACCACGACTTCGCGGAACATGCCGGCATCCATGTGGAACATCAGGTGGCAGTGCCAAGCCCAGCGGCCGAGCGCGTCGGCTGTCACAAGGAAGCTGATGCGTTGTGCCGGTTGTACCGGCAGGGTGTGGCGGCGCGCAAGGAAGCGACCGTCGGGGCTTTCCAGCTCGCTCCACATGCCGTGCAGGTGCATGGGATGGGTCATCATCGTGTCGTTGTGCAAAATGACCCGCAGCCGCTCGCCGTGTTTGAAGTGCACCGGCGTGGACTTTCCGAACTCCAGCCCGTCCAGGGACCATGCGTAGCGTTCCATGTTGCCCGTAAGGTGCAATTCGACCTCCCGGCCAGGGCCTCTCTTGTCCAGCGGCCCCGACGGGGTATGCAGATCCGCGAGGGTCAACACGCGCCGACCGTTGTTGCGCAGTCCAATGCCGGGGTCATCGAGGTTGGTGCGCGCCATGTCAACGCGCATGTCCGTGCTGGCGCCATACTCGGTGCGAGCGTGGCGAGCAGTAGTGCTGGGCACGGCCAGTCCCCCCGCAGCCGCGGCGTGTTGGCTGTGATCCATCGCCATGCCACCGTGGTTCATGGCGCCGTGGTTCATGCCAGCCATCGCCCCATGATCCATCCCGGACATCGAACCCGAGCCCATCCCAGTCATCCCCGTCATGCCCGTCATCCCGGTCATCTCCATGGCCTGGCCGGACCCGCCATGGTCCATGCCCCCCATCATGCCGCCCATCATGTCGTTCATGGTCAGCCATTCGACCGGATCGAGGGCAGGCACGGGAGCTTGAAGACCTTCACGCACGGCCAGCGTGGCCCGCGCGTAGCCTGTCCGGTCCATCGCCTGAGCGAAGATCGTGTAAGCGTCATCCCGTGGCTGGACGATCACGTCGACGGTTTCGCCCGGACCGAATCGGAACTCATCGACGGTCACCGGCTCCACGTCAACACCATCGACGTGCACCACCGTGAGTTTCAGTCCGGGAATGCGTACGTCGTAGAAGGTGTTGCCCGCACCGTTGACCATGCGCAGCCGCACGCGCTCACCCGGTCGGAACAGCGCCGTCCAATTCCCGGCGGGGGTGACGCCGTTTGCCAGATAGGTCAGCGTGGCGGCAGACAGATCGGCGAGATCCGTCGGGTTCATCCGCATCTCGTTCCACATCTTGCGCTTGTCGATCGCAGCGGCCATGCCGTCGCGCGAGGCGTCCCGGAAGAAGTCGAAGACGGTAGGTTGGTTGTAGTTGTAGTAGTCGCTTTGGGACTTGAGCTTGGTGAACACCCGCATCGGGTCTTCGTCGGTCCAATCCGAGAACAGCAGCACGTGGTCACGGTCGGCGCGGATGGTCTCGGCGCCAGCGGGGTCGATGATGATCGCCCCGTACATGCCCGTGAGTTCCTGGAAGCCGGAGTGCGAGTGGTACCAGTAGGAGCCGCTTTGCTGAACCTTGAAGCGGTACGTGAAGGTCTCGCCGGGAGCGATGCCATTGAAGCTGATGCCCGGCACTCCATCCATCTGATACGGCAGGATGATCCCGTGCCAGTGGATGGATGTGGATTCACGCAGCTTGTTGGTCACGCGGATGGTGACGGTGTCGCCCTCGCGCCAACGCAATGTCGGTGCCGGCAGCGAGCCGTTGATGGTCGTAGCCACGCCTGGCTTGCCCGTGAAGTTCACGGGCGATTCGGCGATCACCAAGTCGAACTCGGTGCCCTTCAGCACCGGAGCGGCACCGCGCGTAGCGGAGCCCTGCTGGGCGAATGCCCTGAGCGCTGGCGTGGACAGGCCGGCCAGGACGCCGCCAGCGGCCAGCCCCTGAACAAAACGCCGGCGAGACAGGCCCAGGGGGTGGGCGATATGAAAGGGCGAACGAGGCGGCATGGCCTGAAATCCTCCAAAGATGACTTGAAAGTCGTTCTCAGTGCCCCCGTCCTGGGCGGCACAGTTCGACGCAATGCAGGTTATGCTATGGGTTGGGCACTTTCCAGCGAATGACCCTTGAATTACATTTATGTAATGGTCGCGTCATGTTCGTGGAAGGTGGCGGCCGGTAAATTGCTGACCAGAATCAAATGGATGAATCATCGTGAGCGGACAAATTCCTTACGCCGCAGCGATTCATGGGGCATGCGATGAAGTTGCTGGTCGTCGAAGACGAGAACAAGACTGCGGATTACGTCCGCCAAGGTCTCATGGAGGCAGGGTTCGTGGTGGACCTGGCGCGCAACGGATTGGACGGACACCACCTGGCCATGGGCGAGACATACGATCTGGTGGTCTTGGATGTCATGCTGCCGGATGTCGATGGCTGGCGCATCGTGCGTGCCCTTCGAGATGCCGGTAAACAGGTCCCTGTGCTCTTTCTGACGGCGCGTGGCGGTGTAGACGACCGTGTCAAGGGATTGGAACTGGGAGCGGACGACTACCTCGTCAAGCCATTCGCGTTCTCTGAGTTGCTGGCGCGGGTGCGGACGCTGCTGCGACGCGGAAGCGCTCCGAGCCAGCCTGATCGCATCCAGGTTGCCGATTTGGTACTGGACTTGGCGCGCCGGCGCGCAACGCGCGCTGGCCAACGCATCAATCTCACCAGCAAGGAGTTCGCGTTGCTTGAGCTCCTGGCCCGTCGCCAGGGGGAGGTCCTTCCACGTTCTCTGATCGCGTCGCAGGTATGGGACATGAATTTCGACAGCGACAGCAACGTCATCGATGTAGCCATCCGCCGTCTACGCGCGAAGATCGACGATGCGTTCAATCCGAAGCTCATCCACACCGTGCGTGGAATGGGATACACGCTCGATGCGCCCGATGATGCCCCTTCGCCATAAGCCGCGGCAAAGCCGTCCAGCGTCGCTTGCATTAAGGGTCACGGCCCTGGTTGGTATTGCCACGACCTTGGTGTTTCTTGTGTTCAACTGGGTCATTCTCCGGTCGTTGGAGCACCACTTTGCTCAACAGGATGCCCACGAACTGGAGGCAGTGACAACCGCTTTGGCTCAGCCCTTGCACCAGCTTGCAAGTGACATCGCAAGCGACGAACTGAAGCAACACTTGGCCAACGCAGTCGCAGGGCATCATGGGATGACGTACGGCGTCTACGATGGGTCTGGCAATAGCATCTATGCCACGCCCGGCCCTGACCTGTCGAAACTTGCCAGTAGCAAAAAGTTGGTCAACCGCATCACCGCTGACGATTTGATCGTGTGGCAGGAGGATCAGAGGTCCTATCGAGGTGTGGTGGTACAACTGCCTGCTGACGATTCAGCGGCGTCCGGCTACCGCATCGTCGCCGCCATGGACATCGGCTTTCATCTCGACTTCCTGGCGGAGTTCAAGCGCATGCTCTGGTGGGCAACCGGCTTGGTCATGTGTCTGGCGCTCGGTGTGGCTTGGCTGGCGGTGCAGTGGGGCCACCTGCCGATTCGCAAGGTCAATGAAGAGATTCGGGCGATTCGCTCTTCAAAGCTGGATGTGAGGCTGGATCCTCGGGATGTGCCGATCGAACTGGCGGAACTGGTATTCGCCTTCAACGATATGTTGGCGAGAATCGAGGAAGGCTTCACCCGGCTATCACACTTTTCCGCAGACATCGCGCACGAGTTGCGCACGCCCGTCACCAACCTGGTCACGCAGACTCACGTGGCGCTTGGCCAGCCGCGCAGCAACGAGGAATACAGAGAAATCCTCTATTCAAATTTGGAAGAGTTTGATCGGATGGGACGCATGATTGGGGACATGCTGTTTCTTGCCCAAACGGAAAATGATCCCCGCAACTTGCGTCTGTCTACCATTGATCTGTCCGAATTGGTGCGGAGTCTGTTCGACTATTTCGAGGCGCTGGCAGAAGATAGCGGCATTACGCTTGGTGTTAAAGGGGCGATCGGCAGCATAGCGGCGGATCGGGAAATGCTCACCCGGGCGCTGAACAATCTTCTCTCGAATGCAATTCGACACACGCCTCGCGGCAAGAGCATCACGGTCTTGCTTTCGCAGGATGAGCAGTGGACAACGATCAGTGTGGTCAATCCGGGTGAGAGAATTCCTGAGCCCGATCTACCAAAGCTCTTCAACCGCTTCTACCGAGTTGATCCGGCACGGCAACGAAATACGGCGGGCGCCGGTCTTGGCCTTGCCATCGTGAAATCGATTGCGGAGGCACATGGTGGCTCCGTTGCCGTGACCTCCAGTGAGCTTGTCACCAGGTTTGACTTGGTATTGCCCCATCTGCGGCAGTAGTCCGAGGGCGCTGCGGTCCGTCCAGCCAACTGGCGTATCTCTTTGCCTGATTCTGGGATCTACCCGGCCGGCCACGTTGCTACGCGAGCGGGACATTTTTTCTCCGTGACTGCCACGTGCCCAGTCCTAGCGGCAAGCGCCGACATCATGCGCTTGTGTATCCCATCGCTACGTCCACACCGCACGCGAGGGCCTTTGCTCGGCCGCGATCCGGTCACAGTTCCGGACACCGTTCGTAGATAGCCTCCGATCGGTGCCGAACGTCTGCCTGCTCGGCACATCTGTCGCGCGCTCACTTGGCGGTGTGCGCTGAGCCCCTGAGGTGAGCTGGTCTGCTAGTTCGCTGCGCGGGGTATGTACCCCGTAGCTGGGTACAGAGAGTCTTTTTGATCAAGATCAAGGTACTGCCTTTACCTCAGCTCTATGCTGAGCTTAACAAGCCACATTTGGCACGGGTCGATCATGCTCAGAAACTATCGAGGACTTTCTAGCCCGGGGCCATGGAAATCTCCGGTGTTCAGCCCCATTCTTCTGGCATACCATGTCTCATGGATGGGCCTGATCAGCGCCCTGCACGGCACTCGAATGCGGGAATCTCGCCAATCGACAAGGGTCAACTTCACGAAGGAGCATCGCCATGAATATTCCGCCCGATCGAAGTAAGAGCACAGGAAACAGCCCGAACTGGTCTCGTATCAACCAGTGGCTGCTGTGGCTCGGCCTCGCCGCCGCCGTTGCCTGGATGTTCTACCGCCACAACGCCCATCTTCTGCAACTGCTTCCCTTCCTCTTCATCCTCGCCTGTCCGTTGATGCACATCTTCGGCCATGGCAGTCACGGCGCACATGGTGGTCATGACCATCAAGATCAGCCGCCTCGGGGCGATGAAGAGGGTTCGCCTGCGCGCCAATCAGACGACCGGAGCCGCCCGAAATCCGTCGGCCAGTCCGGGCACCACCACTGAAACCACCGGAGCATCATCATGGAAACCATCGAACTCAAGGTTGCCGGCATGACCTGCGCCTCCTGCGCGAACTCGGTCAGCAAGGCGCTCAAGCGCGTAGCTGGTGTGCAAGACGTGCATGTCGATCTCGCTCGCGGCACAGCGAGTGTCACCGGCGACCAGACGGCCCAGAAGACGCCTGAGCTGATCGCGGCCTTAGCTGCCGCGGGCTACGAGGCATCCGCTGATTCCTCGCCGGGCATTGCGGCGGGTGCCGGTGCCTCCCATGCGCCGGCCGCTGCCCGTTCAAAGGGGCATGGCGGCTGCTGCTGCCGCTGATCGACGCCATGGACGCACGCACGAACTCCCAGGGTATCGCCGCCGCACCGCTTGGGCTCTTTGCTGCCTACTGGGGCGACATGCTGTGGCGGACCGTCGCGTCCGGCGAAGCGCTGAGACAGCGCGCCAACAACATGACCGAACACGAAGCGGCGGGTATGCCGCCGCTGCTCCACTTCGAGTCAGAGCAGGTGGCTGACGGCCACGACTTGCAACCGGCGAGCAACTACCGGCTCCTGCGCGTCACTCGCTGTGGCACTGACGCCTTGGAGAAGCATGTGCGCAAAGGCGCCGCGCCGGTGCTGGTCGTCGATCCACGCGCCGGCCATGGCCCTGGCATTGGCGGCTTCAAACGCGATTCTGAAGTTGGCATGGCACTGCTCGAAGGCCATCCGGTGTACTTCGTGGTGTTCGATCCAGAGCCCGTCGAGGGACAGACGATGGGCGCGGTGGTGCAGACACTGGCTGCGTTCATCGACATCGTGGCCAAGCGCCACCGAGGAAAGGCCCCGATCGTCTATGGCAACTGCCAAGGCGGTTGGGCGATCACACTGGCACTGTCACATTGCGAGCACCGCGCCGCGTTGGCGGTGTTGAACGGCTCGCCGTTGTCGTACTGGGCAGGCGAGAGAGGCATCAACCCCATGCGACTGCTCGGTGGGTTCACGGGCGGCATCTGGCCAGCGCACTGGGTCTCGGACCTCGGTGCCGGGCGCTTCGATGGCGCCTGGCTGGTCCAGAACTTCGAGGCGTTGCGGCCCGAGGGCGTGTTCAATAAATACGACACGCTGTTCGCGCAACCGGAGATCGAGCGCGATCGCTTCCTGGAGTTCGAGCGCTGGTGGAATGGCTTCTACCAACTTGCCCGCGAGGAAATGCTGTCGATTGCAGGCGATCTTTTCGTCGGCAATCATCTGGAGCAGGGCGAGGTCGTCGTCGATGGCCACTGCCGCGCGGATCTGAGACGCGTTGGCGCGCCCCTGATGATCTTCTGCTCCAACGGGGACAACATCACGCCCCCCCATCAGGCGCTTGGCTGGCTCAAGGCAGTCTATCCAACGACCGCGGACCTGGTCGCTGCAGGCCAGCGCGTCGTCTACCTGATGCACCAGCACGTGGGCCACCTCGGGATATTCGTCTCCGCCGCAGTGGCGCGACGGGAGCATCGTGCCATCTTGCATCATGCCGATTCGATCCAGGCGCTCGATCCCGGTTTCTACGAGATGGTTCTGGATGACAGCACCTCTGCGGAGTCGGCCGCCGGCGCGCGGTTCGAGCCCCGGCGGCTGGAAGACCTGCCCTTCGACGCCATCCCCGCTGGGTTCGACAAGGTCGAGGCGCTTTCGGAGGCTACCGAGCGCTTCTATGCGCAGTGGGTGTCACCGTGGGTCCGCTTCGTCGTCACCCCCGAATCGGCCCGTGCTCTTCGTGCGCTGCATCCGATGCGCGTCAGCCGCAAGGTCTGGTCTGAACAGATGACGCCAGCTCTCGCGCTGCTACCTTGGATGCAGCGATGGCTTGAGCAGTGGGGGGCGCAGGATCCCCATCGGACGGTCAATCCCTGGTATCAGTTGGAACGCGCGGGTGCAGACGTGGTTGAACAGGCGATGCAGTCGTGGCGCCGGGTCCGCGATCTGTGGGCGGAGCTTGTGTTCGAGCAGACCTATGCGAATTGAACGATCGCGTTGCGTCGTTCTGACGCCTGCCCCGCCAGCGGCGGTGCCCCATCGCCAGGCCGATGGACTGGGCTGGTGGACCATTGTCCCGTTCTCGCTGGGTGCTGTCCTGCCTTTCCAGCGCACGCACGCAGCCAATGGTGGTGGCGTTGGCGCCGACTGCGCTGACCGGGGCTGACATGCGCGTCCTCGCCATCAATGCCGGTAGCGCGACGCTCAAGTTCGGGGTCTTCGTATCGGACTCCACTGTCTCCGTGATCGAGCCGGCGATCGATCATCCCGCAGTTGATGCTGCCGCGTTCGAGAAGATCGAGCGCCAGCTGCGCAGGGCTGGCGTGACATCGCTCGATGGTATCGGCCACCGTGTCGCACACGGTGGCCCCCTGTTGAGCGACGCAGCTCTTGTGGATGAGCAGGTCGAGCACGAGATTGGCCAGGCTGCGGTTCTGGCTCCGCAGCACAATCCCGTCGCACTGGCTGGCATACGGCTCGCGCGCGAGCGTTGGCCCGGCGTGCGCCACGTCGCGGTCTTCGACACCGCTTTCCATGACGACATGCCCGAATACGCCCATTCCTATGCTGTTCCGCCATCGTGGCGCGCGGCAGGGGTACGGAGATACGGCTTCCATGGCCTGTCCCACCAGGGTGTACTGGCCGCCGTCAGCACCGAGCTGAAACGGCCGCCGTCAGAACTTCGTATCGTGAGCTGCCACATTGGAAGCGGCGCCAGCGTCTGCGCGATCGATCGAGGAAGGTCGATCGATACATCGATGGGAATGACCGCGCTTGAAGGTCTTGTGATGGGCACGCGCTGTGGAGACCTCGACCCTGGCGTACCCGGCTTCGTCGCACGCGCACTGGGTTTGACGTTGGCGCAGATCGAGGCGGCGCTTTACAGCGACAGTGGACTCAAAGGATTGTCGGGTGAGAGTTCGGACCTGCGGATTGTGGAGAAGCGCGCGGGAGAAGGAGTCGCAGCCGCCCAACTGGCATTGCAGGTACACGCGTACCGCGTGCGCAAGTACATCGGCGCCTACGCCGCCGCGATAGGCGGTTGCGATGCTGTGGCCTTCACTGGCGGAGCTGGAGAAAATTCGGCCGCGTTGCGTCGGCGCATCGTTGATGGCCTGGAGTTCATCGGCCTGGAACTAGACGAAGAGCGCAATCGCGCCTACTCGCCCAACACTGAAGTCGCCCAGTTGCAGTCATCCCGATCCGCCGTCGCCGTGCTGGTGGTTCAAGCACGCGAGCAGTTAGCGATCGCGCGTGAGACGTTCCGAACGCTGAATGACCAGGCAAGTGGTTTGGTATAGGCAATGAACTGGGACAAGACCACGATAAGTCTTCCTCCGGGCCGGGAGCCACGCCCGTTGATGCTCGCGCCGAAGATGGTCCAGTTGCCCATCCAACCGCACGTTGAAGGAAGAAACGGAGCGGTTCAGACACCGGGCCCTTGACCCATGTGCAGCACCTGGGTTCAAACTCGCTCGAAAGTGAAGGGATTCAAGACAACCTTGCTGGAGGATGGTGATGCAACTCATTGAATGCGCCAAGGCGGCAGGCGTCACACCGGACACGTTGCGTCACTACCTTCGGGTGGGGCTTGTGGTGCCCGATGGCCGGGGCACGAACGGCTACCGCGCATTCTCGGATCGAAGCGTCGCCCGGGTGCGTTTCATACGCAATGCATTGGCCCTCGGCTTCACGCTCAAGGACGCTGCAGAGTTTGTCGAGATGAGCCAGCGGGGTGCATCGCCTTGTCCGCGCGCGCGGGCGCTGCTGAGCGAACGGCTTGACGAGCAGGCCCGGCGGCTGAAGGAGGCGACGGATTTGCATCGCCGCATGCAGCAGGCAGAGCGCGACTGGAAGCGGCTGCCGGACGGCGTCCCGGATGGCCATTCCGTCTGCGGCTTGATCGAAGGAGCGGATGCGGACGTTCAGCGCAATTCGGTGCGCGCGAAGTCCCGTCGTGTACGCGCATGAATCGCTCTGATCATCGTCGACATTCCCCGGCATCACGACGCTCTACGTACATGCGGTGCAGCGGTTGTGGTCGTGCCGATCACGCCAGCGCCAAGTGTGAGTCGTCTATCCACTTCGCAGCATCCGCTGCACACGAGCGAGCGAGGCGCCCCCGATGAGCCACCTCACGACACGGGATCGAACCGTATCGCCCGACGGATATGCCGCCGCGCTACGGATCTTGCGCCGGCTGCTGGCCGGCATCGAGCGCCCGCCGGCGTTGCGTCTGGGCGATATGCTCTTGCACGAGCTCGAATCGCACCCGGAATACACCCTGATCATCCGTGACCCGGGCCTGCTGCGTCGCTTGGTCCTGCGCCCGGATCCGCTGCTGCTGGCGGAAGCCTATTTCCGCGGCACCATCGACATTGAGGGAGACCTGTACACCGCGCTCGGGCTCAAGGCGCATTTCGAGAAGTTTTCGCTCTCTTGGCGCGACAAACTGGCCCTGTTGCGCGACGCACTGCTGCTGCGCGTGTCCGACCAGGACGGGTTGAAGCCCTCGCGGAGTCTGGCCTCGCGCGTCGCACGTCGCTTCTCCCATCGCCATTCGCGTCAAACCGATCAGGCCGCGATCTCCTTTCACTACGATGTGTCCAACGCGTTCTATGGCCTCTGGCTCGATGCCGAGAGGGTCTACTCATGTGGCTATTTCAAGGCGACGGATGACACGCTGGACCAGGCTCAGTGCAACAAGCTGGAGCACATCTGCCGCAAGCTGCGTCTGCAGCGAGGCGAACGCCTGCTCGACATCGGCTGCGGCTGGGGCGCGCTCGTATGCTGGGCGGCAAGAGAACATGGCGTCCGTGCGCACGGCATCACGCTCAGCCAACAGCAACTCGAATACGCGCGCGAGCGCATCCGCTCGGAGGGCCTGCAGGATCTCGTCACTGTTGAACTGCGCGACTACCGTGACCTCGAAGGCACGGCCGTTTTCGACAAGGTGTCAAGCATTGGCATGTTCGAGCACGTGGGACTCGCGAACCTAGCGGCCTACTACGCCGTGGTCCAGCGGGTTTTGCGGCCAGGAGGACTCTTCCTCAACCATGGGATCACCCATGACGAGGAGGGCTGGAACCGAACCGTCGCGACCGAGTTCATCAACCGCTACGTCTTCCCCGACGGCGAATTGGACTGCGTCAGCAATATCCAGCTAGGGATGGAGCGCTCCGGCTTCGAGATCCATGACGTCGAAGGTCTTCGACCCCACTACGCGCTGACCTTGCGTCATTGGGTCCAGCGGCTCGAAGCGCGCCGGGAGGAGGCCTTGCGGGAGGTCGATGAGGTGACCTTCCGCATCTGGCGCTTGTACATGGCGGCGTGTGCACTGGAATTCGAGGCCGGGGGAACTGGGATCTACCAGATCGTCGCGTCCAAACGCGACGGCGGAAGCTGGCCCGTGCCCTTGACCCGCTCTGATCTTTATGGAGAACACCAGCCATGAACGCTAGATGGCCGTGCCGCTGGCGCGCGAAAGACGATCGCAGACGCCAGCCTTCCCAATCTCGCCGTCGCGCTTACCTGCGTGCCGGCTCTCAAGGACTTTCCACATGAACCACGAGCTTCCCTGGGTCGCCGAGCGCGTCCGCGTGTTCCGCGAGTCTGATCCCGAGTTCGCCCGCTGGGCGCGCGGCCACGGCCCCATCACCCACAACGATCTCACGCAACTGCGAGTCCACGATCTCGCACAGGTGCTGGTTGCCGAAGGCAAGGCGAGCGACACAACCGCGGTGTATCGCACGCTGTGGGCGGCGGACCGCCTGGCCGTGGCAGGCATGTGGTTGACGGTTCACATGACCTATGCCGACCGGGTCTATCCCGATGGCCGGGGGATGAGAGCCGAGGATTTCAAGGAGACGCCGGAGGGGCATACCGGTGGGTCGCTGAACATCGTGCCGGCCTATGTCGGCTACCTGGCCGCGAACGCGCTCAGTGGGTTGACGCGTGGCTGGTTGATGGGCCAGGGCCATTGCGTCGCGGGCATCGATGCCTGCAACCTTCTGGTGGGCAACATGACGCCGCGCCACGCCGAGAGATACGACCGCAGCGAAAGCGGCCTCACGCGCTTTGCCCGGGATTTCTATAGCTACGCGATCGACGCACAGGGGCGTCCCGCCTCGCCGCTGGGCAGCCACGTCGGCCCGAATACGGCAGGCGGTCTGTCCGAGGGCGGCTATCTCGGCTTTGCCGAACTGCAGTACGTGCACATGCCCTTGCCCGGCGAGCGGCTGGTGGTGTTCCTCAGCGACGGCGCTTTCGAGGAGCAGCGTGGCAGTGACTGGGCGCCGCGCTGGTGGCGGGCAGAAGACAGCGGCTTCGTGGCTCCGTTCATGATCCTCAACGGTCGCCGCATCGAACAGCGCAGCACCATGCAGCAGCAGGGGGGCCGAGAATGGTTCCACCAGCATCTGCGGCTGAACGGCTTCGACCCGATGGAGATCGACGGCACCGACCCCGCCGCGTTCGCCTGGGCCGTTCACGCGATGGAGGAGCGGTTGTCGGCCTGCGCGGCTGGAGTTTCGCAGGGCACCGTTCAGTACCCGGTACCCCTCCACTACACCATCGCCGAAGCGCCCAAGGGATTCGGCTTCCCCGGTGCTGGAACCAATGCCGCGCACAACCTCCCGCTGGAGGGGAACCCCCGGGTCGACCAGATAGCGCTTCAGCAATTCAACGAGGGTGCTCGCGCTCTCTTCGTGCCGTCGCACGAACTCGACGAAGCGGTGGCACTACTGTGCCAGCACGAAGTGCAGCATCGTCCCCTGGAGCGGGACCATGCCCTGGCGCACCGCCAGGTGGCGGCCCCCAGACTTCCGGTTCCGCAGTGGCATGTTGCGGGCCAGGGCGAGGTCTCGCCAATGGCGGCACTCGACGGAGCCTTCGCGGCCCTCGTCCAAGCCAACCCACAGCTGCGTCCGCGGGTGGGCAATCCGGACGAGCTGCGCAGCAACCGCATGGGCCAGACATTGGACCTGCTCAAACACCGCGTCTTCACGCCCGAACCGGGCCTGGCGGAGGCCGTCGATGGCGCCGTGATCACGGCGCTCAACGAAGAAGCGGTGGTCAGCGCGGCGCTGGGCAACAAGGGCGGCATCAACTTGGTCGTCTCTTACGAGGCATTTGCCGTCAAGATGCTGGGCGCGCTGCGCCAGGAAATCCTGTTCGCGCGACATCAGGCGCAGGCAGGCACACCACCCGGATGGCTGTCGGTGGTCACGGTTGCGACGTCCCACACCTGGGAGAACGGCAAGAACGAGCAGTCGCACCAGGATCCGACGCTGGCCGAAGCGCTGTTGGGCGAAATGTCCGACACCTCGCGCGTGTTGTTCCCGGTCGATGCCAACAGTGCCGTTGCGGCGCTGCGCGCGGCCTACGCCTCGCATGGCCAGTTCTGGACGCTGGTCGTTCCCAAGCGGGCCGTCGCCAGCCAGTTGAGTGCCGAGCAGGCCGAACGCTTGGTCGATCAGGGTGGTTGGGTGGTGAAGCCCTGCGACGCCCCCGAGGTGTTGCTGGTTGCCATCGGCGCATACCAGCTACAGCAGGCCCTGCTTGCGGGGCGGCGCCTCGAAGCCGCTGGACATCGGACCGCAGTGACCTGCGTCATCGAGCCGGGCCGCTTCAGAGCACCCCGCGACGAACGCGAGCAGGACTTTGTGGCCGGCGACCAGGCCTTGCGCGCCCTGTTCCCGGAGACTGCCGCCGTGCGCGTCATCGTCTCGCACATGCGACCCGAGCCGACGCTGGGCCTGATGCGCCGGATCGATACAGGGGCGCGGCAGACCCGTGCCTTGGGCTACCAGGCGCGCGGCGGAACACTCGATGTGGCCGGCATGCTGTTCGCGAACCGTTGCACGTGGGCGCACGTCGCGGCGGAGGCCGCTCAAGGGCTCGGTGTCGATCCGCAGAGCTTGCTGAGCGCCGAGGAGTGGGCGGCCGTGCAGGGGCGTGGCGACCCGCGCGTCATCACGGTCTCGGCTTAACCCCCTTCCAGCACGACCCACGACCATGCGCTGATTGCGCCGACGCACTCTGCTCCTGCATGTGCGTTGCCAGGTCGCACTGGGTTCGGATGTCTGACGAATGGCTGTGGGACCGATGGCCACGTCGCGCCTGAATGTCGTCCTCCCGTGCCAAGTAGCACTTCCTTGTCCGGGTTCAGCGCGAGGCGTCAACCATTTTCCCGCGCTGGAGGGGGGATTCGCCAGGCGACAGCATCCGCGCAATCGCCAACTGAATCGCCCGTCTGCGCGCCTCGTGCTCCTGCGAATCCCTCGCCGCCGGTGCCATGCACCACGTTTGCACGACCGTCGCTACCAGTCGCACGATCTCATCAGGCGTGAAATCCGCGGTGATGCGTCCTTCCGCCTGGGCAGCGGTGATGGCCGCATGTTTGGCTTCCAGTACGCTGTGACCGGCGGGAAGCAGGAGCACTTCTTGGCCTCGCTCCAGGTGGAACCAGGTCATGAGCCGCCATAGGTGCGGCCGCTCGGTGAGCAAATCGTAGGTGCGCCCTGCATAGCCGGGAAGATCGTCCGCATCGAAGCGCTCGTCCTGCGCCGCGGCGAGGATTTCCCGGCTGAGCACGGCGTCGAAGAGAGCCTCCTTGTCCCCGAAATGGACATAAAGCATCGGCTTGCTGATGCCTGCAGCCGCCGCGATCCGGTCAATTCGTGCCCCCGCCAGCCCGTTCTCGGCAAATTCCCCCAGCGCAGCGTCCAGCAGCATTTGCTGGGTCTCGGCGGGACGTCTCTTGGCCATGGGCCGTTACTCCTCAACAACATTTCATCCGAGCACCCATCATCGCTTGACACGGGCGCCATTAACTTACAAACTAGTTGGTAAGTAAACCACAGGAGTGCATTTATGTCCAGACATTGGTTCCTCACCGGCGCATCCAGCGGCATCGGTCGCCATCTTGCTGAAATCATCCTGGCTTCGGGGGATGACCTCACGGCCACCGTCAGGCGTCCCGAGACGCTCGACGACCTGGCAGCACGCTACGGTGACCAGCTCGTTGTCGAACGGCTCGACGTGACCGTAAAGGGGGACATCGCACCCGTGGTCCAGCGCGCCGAGGCCCGCCGCCCGGTCGATGTCCTGGTCAACAACGCCGGCGGTGGCATCATCGGCGCCACCGAAGAGTTTTCCGACGCGGACATCGAAGGGCAGATCAGCCTCAACCTGCTGGCGCCGGTGCACGTCACGCGGGCTTTCATTCCCGCCATGCGCACACGGCGAGCCGGTCGGATCATCCAAATCTCCAGCGCCAGTGGCCAAGGCTCCCTGCCGACCAGCAGTCTTTACCACGCCGCAAAATGGGGTCTGGAAGGCTTCAGCGAATGCCTTCGCCAGGAACTGGAGGGGTTTGGGGTCTTCGTCACACTCATTGAACCGGGCGGCGCACGCACGAGCTTCAGCCGCAATTTGCAGTACGCGCTGGCGAACCCCGCCTATCAGGACACGCCTGCTGGACAGATTCGCGCGATGTTCGAGAACGCGGGTGACGAGTTGTACACGCTCGATCCGCAGAAGATCGCGCACCGGATCTTCGACACGGCCACGAGCGAGAAGCCACCGCTTCGGGTGGCGCTGGGCGGTGACGCCTTCGGCGTCATCCAGGCGGCGCTCAAGGGCAGGCTGTCTGCTCTTGAAGCGCAGGAGAGTCTGGCGCGATCGGTGGCCTTCGATAGCTGATCGCTGTTTCAGGTCAAGCCCAGGGCGACGGCAAAGCCAGCAGCAGCCATGGCCGCGTACGACGGCAGCACTCTCCATGCGAGCGCCCTACCGGCCAGCGACATCAACAGGACAAGTTTGGTGACCTGATTGACGGATGCGGCGATGAACAAGGCCAGGGTGGCCGAAGCGGCGGTGACGGCGCCCTCGGTCACCAGGCGGCCAATCGAGAGCGTGATCGCATCGACGTCCACCAGACCCGAGGCAGCGGCGGTCAGCATGACGCCGGCATCCCCGAAGCGATCGGCAAGAAAGCGGCCTGCCAGCATCACCGCGGCCAGGAAGGCTGCGAACTGGAGCGCGGAGCGCAGCTGCAATGGGTTGCCAAGCTGAAGTTCGGGCAAGTCGTCGGCGGGCGACCGCGCCGCCAGGAACGTCCCCAGAACACCGCCAGCCACGGCCATGGCCACGAAGATGACCACCGGGTCCCAGCCGATGCCGGGGGCTGCGATGGCGACGAGAGCCGCCATGCGCGCAAACATGGCTGCGCAGGCGAGCGCCGCCCCCGCCGCTGCCAGTGGACGCCAGCCTGGCGTCTGCCCGGCCCAGCGCGCCAACGTGGCCGTGGTGGCGGTGCTCGACACGATCCCGCCGAGCAGCGCTGTGAATACCAGCCCTCGTTTCCTGCCGAGCGAGCGCATCAGGACGAACCCAGCGAACGACAGCACTGCCAGCAGGACAACGGCCCACCAAAGGCGATAGGGATTCAACGCCTCATAGGGGCCAAAGCCACGATCAGGGAGTACGGGCAGTACGACCACGCTGATCAACAGCAACTGCGTGCCGCTGCTGATCTCCGCCTCGGACAGCTTGCCGACGCCGGCGTGCAAGAGCTGCTTGAAACGCAGCAGCGCCAGCACGACCACGGCGGCGACCGCCGAAACGCGCCAAGCGCCACTGGTCGCCAGCGCCCCGATGGCGAAAGTCGCAAGGGCGGCGACGGACGTGGTCAGTCCCATCACGGCATGCATATGCGCCGTCACCAGGTAGCCCACCACCAGATACACCCCGACGAGTACGAGCAGCGCGATGAGCATGCCGGCTCCCCAGCGCTGGGCCAGCAGCCCGCCAAGGCCGCCGAGCAGGCCGATCAGCGCAAAGGTGCGAACGCCCGCGACGCGATGTCCCTCGGGCCGCTCGCGTTGCTGCCATCCCCGTTCCAGGCCGATCAGAAGTCCCGAAGCGAGTGCCAGCCCGAGCCCGACCAGCGCGGGATCATCGAATTCACTCATCGTCGAACCTGGACGCGGTCGCGGATGAAATCACGCTGCAGTCCCAGCGAAGCATCGGTGCGCGCCATCGACACCTGGGGATCGGTCTCGATGCCGCTCAAGGCGCGAATGGCATCGATGGTTTCGGGAATCACGATCGCCTGGTTGAAGACCTGGTAGGTGTAGTACGCCTGATCGCCTTCGACCGAAAGCACGTCCTCCCACAACGCGACCTCCCACAGGTCGCCGCGCGGGCGGCCGAGATCGGCCATCAGTTCCACCGTGCTGTTGAGGGCCACGAGACCATCCGAGGATCGCACGAACGCGATCCGTGGCGCAGCGCGAAAGGCCGCCAGCACCTCGTCGCGCGTGGCCGGCCTCGTCAGTTCGACCCACCAGGTGTGCAGGTGGCTGCTGTTGTGCGGCGCCTTGACCGCGATCGTGACGACGTCCAGGTCCGGGATCACAGTGCGCGCGTCCGGTCCCTGATGGCTGGGGATCGTCTTCTCCGGCACGAGCGTGTTGATGATGCCCTCCGCATGCGCCTCCCACGGGTCGGAAGCCCGGCGGATCAGCGTCCCGCGGGCTCGCTTGAGCAGGCCCGCTGTCCGAAGCGCCCCGAGGGTGCGCACGATCGACGTCGTGTTGCAGGACACCACCCGGGTGGAGGTGCGGCCGATCGCGGTTGCGTAGTTCTCCTGCGCGACGAACGAATGACCGGTCAACGCGTGGGACTCGCCGCCATGGAAGATGGACTTCACACCGGCAGCGTCGTACGCCCTCTTGTTGACCGCGGCGACTTTCTTGGGTGTGCAATCGACCACGACGTCCGCGTTGGCGAGCAGGTCGGCCAGATCGCCCGCGACAGGAAGCCCCGCAGCACGCATCGATTGTGCGGCTTCAGCGGTCGCCGCGTAAATCGGGAAAGCGCGCTGCGCGGCCACCTGCAGGCGATAGTCGTGCACCACATCCGCGACGCCGGCTAGCGCCATGTCCTCCTGGAGTGCGACCGCATCCGCCACCCGCTTGCCGATCACACCGTATCCGTTCACCGCCACTCTGACCTTGTTCATGCCTGACTCCTTGCTTGATGAGGCGCCTCAGCCGCGGCTGCGCGCGATGGAAAACGTGAACCGGATCGCCAGCGCATAGCCCAGCAGCGCGAGTACCGGCATGTCGCCCCAGCGCGGGCCCACGCCGTGCTGCATCAACAAGCTCGATGCGATGTACAGGCCGAGCGTCACGAGCGCCAGCGCGACGCGACGGCCGAGGCGGTCGATCCCGCTCAGCATCCTGGCATCCGGCTTGATCGACAGTTGCAGCAGGTCACCCTGCCGCAAGACGCTGTGCAGACGCCGCGCCAGCAGGGAGGGCAGGGCGTGGGCCGCGTTCCCCAGTTCATAGGGCAGACGCTGCGATGCCGCAGACTTGGGCTCGTCGAAGACGCCCGTGGTCGTGTGGCGAGAGATGGCTTCGATGATGGAAAACTCGGGTGCCAGCAGGCGCACCGTCCCTTCGAGCAACAACAGGGTACGCGTGAGCACGAGGAGGTCCCTGGGCAGCCGGACTTCCTGGGTCCGGCCCGCCGCCACGAGCTGCGCGAGAGCACCTGAGAGCGACCAGTCCTTCAGCGGCCTCTGTGCGCAGTCTGCGACCAGGGCACGCACGACAGGCACGAACACGGCCCGATCGGTGCCGTCGCCGAGCAGGCCCAGGTCGAGCCAGGCATCGACCACCCATTCGGCATCCTGCTCGACGAAGGCCAGGGCGAACGCCACCAGCGCCCGCCGCATGTTGCCGTCGACCCGGCCCACGATGCCGAAGTCGTGCAGGCATATGCGGCCATCGTCCATCACGAAGACGTTGCCGGGATGGGGGTCGCCGTGGAAGAAGCCATCGCGGAAGATCTGGGCGACGTAGCTGTCCACGAGTTTGCCCGCGGCCGCCACCGCGGTGGACGAAGGCAGACCGTGCAGGTGAGCTCCGTGGCTGAACTGCTGGACCATGACGGTCGGCGTGCACAGGCCGTCCACCACGTCGGGGATCACGATGTCGGCAGAGCCGCGCCAGGCGTCGGCGAAACGTCGCACGGAAGCTGCCTCGCGCGACAAATCCATCTCGTAGCGGAAGTTGGCCGCAACCTCGTCCACGATGGCTGCCAGCCCCCAGCGACGCAGCGAGGGCACGAGCCCCTGCATGACCAGGACGATGCGGCGCAGGATGCGCATGTCGGTCTCGGCCTGCTCGGCCGCGCCAGGGCGGCGGATCTTCACCACCACTTCCGTCCCGTCCGGCAGGGCTGCACGATGAATCTGGGCGATCGAGGCCGCGGCGAGCGCGTGCATGTCGAAGCGTGCGAAGACCTGCTGCCATGGGCGGCCGAGCGCCGCCTCGACCTCCTGGACCGCCTGCTCGGGAGGAAACGGCGCCACATTGGCCTGCAGGCTGGCCAGAGCCTCTTGCGCATCGGGCGCCAGAATGTCGGCCCGCAGGCTGAGATGCTGGCCCAGCTTCACGAAGGTCGTGCCCAATCGCTGCAGCACTTCGGCGAAGCGGTCGGCCGCCCGGTGGGTATCGCAGCGCATCAGGCCCCGGTGCCAGGCCACCCAGAGCAGGAACCCGCTCAGGGCCATAGCGATCTGCGTGGCCCGGCGCAGCGCCGAGCGTTGCGTTGGGCGGCCCGCAAGACGCACGGTGGAAACGGGGCGGTTCGGTCGCGTCATGGCTCATCCAACCTGTTGCGCAGGCGGCCCGCATGCCAGGCTGCGATGTTCGAGATGGTCTCGTCGAGGATGCGCGCGATCGCCTCCGACGTGTTGAACCCGACATGCGGTGTCACGAGCACACGCGGATGCGTCAGCAGTGGGCTGGATGCCGACCAGCCGGTATCGCAACCCAGTCCGCCGCAGCCCGTGGGCACTTCGGGAGACAGATCCCCTTCCTGTTCCAGCACGTCCAGTCCTGCTGCGGCGACGGTACCTGCCTCCAGTGCGTGCAGCAGGGCGGCCTCGTCGATGAGCGCACCCCGTGCCGTGTTGATCAGTACCATGCCCGGTTTCATGCGCGCGAAGGCCTGGCCATCGAGAAGGTGGTGCGTGGCCTGCGTGGCCGGAACATGAAGGCTCAGAACATCGCTGCTTTGCAGCATCTGCTCCCACGTCACCACGCGGACGCCGGCGATGGGTGCTGCCGTGATGTCGAGCGATGGGGCGAGGGCCGGGTCGTACGCGAGAACTTCCATGCCGAAGCCCAGGGCGATACGGGCCACGTGGCGCCCGATCCGGCCCAGCCCGACGATGCCCAGCGTCTTGCCTTCCAGCTCGAAGCCGGTGAGGCCGCGGTAAGCGAAAGAACCTTGGCGCGCCCGCTCGTGGGCTTGTGTCAGATGGCGAGCCACGCCCAGCAGCAGCGCGAAGGCATGTTCGGCGACGCTGGCAGACCCATAGTCCGGCACGTGGCACACGGCAATGCCGCGTCGGCGGCAAGCCTGCAGGTCGATGTGATCGAAGCCCGCGGAGCGCGTTGCCACGAGCCGCACGCGCGGCAGCAACCGGAGCACTGATTCGTCAACGCGCGTGCGCACGAAGACGCACAGCACCTCGGTGTCTTCATCGCCGACATCGGATACCACCAGGCGTTCGTTCTGGACGAAGTGCGCGTGCCAGTGGGTCGGAAGCCTTTGCTGCAGCGCGGCCTGGTCCGCCGGTGCGATGTCGGAGAACAGAACGGACAGACGGTTTTGTGCGGTCATGAGCCCTCCTCGATTACCCGGTGCAGGGACAGGATGCAGAACGCGGCGATGAAGTGCCCGGTCTTGGTGCCTTGCGCGAGTTCCGCTTGCGCGAATACCGTCGGCAGCCGGCCGGCGACCGCATCGCGCATGGTCTCGAATCCGTCGAGCAACTGAACCGTGAAGAACGCCGCGCGGCGCATCGGGCCCTGCGTGCGGCCGCAGTCCGCGTAGGCCAGTGCGGGCTTGAATCTGGCCGGAGGATTCGTCATGGCACGGCCAGCCTCGCTCGGGGCTCACGGAACTGCCACAGCACGATGAAGCTGAGCACAGCGGCAAAGAAGCACCACACCGAGATGAACCAGGTTGCATAGAACATGTAGGCGGCGATTGCGGAGACAAAGGCGGCCACCCCAAAAGCCGCCACGCGCCGGTGGCTAGAAACCATCAGGCTTGCGCAGGTGCCGATCAGATACAGGGCCATCGTGGTCATCACGTAGAAGTGCGGAGAGTCGTAGAGGATGTGCTGGCCGACCACGCGGGCCGTGATGGGCAGCTTCACCAGCATCGCCAGCAGGTACAGACCGACGAGCGCGCCCGCGACTGCAATGGCCACCAGAACCCGACGGCGCCAACGGACGCTCTCCAGCGCCAGCGCAGCCAGCGGGACGTAGATCGGCCACAGGACGTGCGAGAAGAACGAGTAGAGATGCGTTAGCGCCACGTTCAGCAAGGGCGCGCGGTCGGGGAACGTCAGCCACAGCATGCCTTCGAGCAGTTGCTGGACCCCGAACAGCAGCGGGATGGCGGCATACGGCAGTTCGCGCCGTGAGCGGGCCCGGCGCATGGTGACGGTCCCCAGGCCCAGCAGAACCGCTGCGGACGTGAAACTGGCGGGTGCGGAAAAGCACATGGGCAGTCATCTCCCCTCGATCGTGAGCGTCATGGCGAGCGCGGCGCAGCGGCTCATGGCGCGCCGGCTTCCATCAGTTCCTGCACCGCTGTCGCCAGCGGTGCCACCACGCTGATGCCGTTGGAGACATGCGGCACGGTGTCGCAGGTCACCACCCGCTGGGGTCCTGCCGCAAGAAGTGCGTGGTACGCGTCGGCGGCGAATAGGGCGTGCACCCCGATGCACACCGGTGGCGGCAATCCCACGCTGCGCACACTGGCGATTGCCTGGATCATCGTGCGCGCGCTGGACACGATGTCATCGATGAGCACGGGCTGGCGGTCTGCCAGGGCCGCGGTGTCGGGAAGGCTGACCTCCACGTCCTTGTCGCCCCGGCGGATCTTCTGCAACACCGTGAACGGCGCGCCAGCCAAGCGCGCGACTTCCTGGACCCATTGCTCGCTTTCCGCATCGGGTCCGATCAACACGGGACGGTCCACATGGGCTGCGACCCAGGCCGCGATGGCGGGCGCGGACTGGACCACACGGGTCGGCACCCGGTAGACCTCGCCGAGCGAGCGGTAGCGGTGCAGATGGGGATCGACGGTGACGATACCGTCGAACACCGTCGACACCAGCGCAGCGAACGTGCGGGACGTGATGGCTTCGCCCGTGTTGAAGCGCCGGTCCTGACGCAGGTACGCCAGGTACGGGGCAGCCAGCAACACGCGGGTGGCGCCGAGGTCGCGCGCTGCGTCCGCGGCGAACAACAAGGGCAGCGCCTTGGCGTCCGGCTGGGCCAGGCTGGCCACGATCACGACGGTGCGGCCGGTGACGTCGGCGTCCAGCCGCACCAGCGACTCGCCGTCCGGGAACCGGTGCAGTTGCAGGGCAGCCCGCTGCGCGCCCAACGCCCGGATCAGTCCATCGGCGAAGTCTTCGTCGCCCGGCAGGTGAAAAACGAGAGGTTTCATAGGTTCTCCGAAATCTGGAAGATCGGTGGGCGCGAGCGGACGAACTGCAGCGCATAGGCCAGTTCGCCCGGCGCCTGGGCGTGCAGCGTGAAGAGCGGCTGTCCCGCTTCGACCTGGTCGCCCAGGCGCGCATGCACGTCGATGCCGGCGGCAGCGGCGGTCGGTGCTCCGGCGAGCTTGGCCGCCCGCGCGAGCAGCCGGTTGTCGATTCGGGAGACCCGTCCCGTGGACGGCGATGCGACGGTGTGCCGATGCGTTGCCACCGGGATGCTGCGCAGGCCGCCCTGCTCAGCGCAGATCGCCTGGAACGTGGCCCAGGCGCGGCCGTCGGCCAGCACCTGCGCGGCGAGCGTCAGGCCGCCGCCGGCGGGCGCTGCACCGCCCATTTCGAGGATGTCCGCCGCCAGCCGCAACGCTCGCTCCCGCAGGTCGGCCGGGGCCTCGGGCGTCCCTTGTAGGACGGCCAGCACGTCGCGGGCCTCCAGTGCCGGGCCGATCCCGCGGCCGACCGGCTGCTCACCATCGGTGACGCGCAAGGCCACGTGCAGGCCGATGGCGCTGCCCACCTCCTGCAGGCGCCGACCGAGCGCCGCCGCGGCCTGCGCGCTGCGCACTTTGGCGGTGGCACCCACGGGCAGGTCGATCAGCACATGGGTCGAGCCCGCGGCGGCCTTCTTGGACAGGACCGAGGCGACGAGCTGGCCCTCGCTGTCGAGGTCCAGCGGCCGCTCGACGCGGATGAGGATGTCGTCGGCGGGGCTGAGCCGTACCGAGCCGCCCCAGACGATGCAGCCGCCCGTGCGTTCGACCACGCGCCGCATGCTCGGCACATCCAGGTTCACCGGCGCCAGCACCTCCATCGTGTCGGCCGTCCCGGCCGGCGAGGTGATGGCGCGCGAGGAGGTCTTGGGCATCGTGAGGCCGCAGGCGGCCACGATGGGCACCACGAGCAGGGTCGTGCGGTTGCCGGGCAGGCCGCCGACGCAATGCTTGTCCACCACCAGCGGGCGCCCCCAATCGATGCGGTCACCGACGCCAATCATGGCTTTCGTGAGCGAGACTGTCTCCGCGAGGTCCAGGCGATCGCCGGCGCAGGCGGTGATGAAGGTGGCCAGATGCAGGTCCGAGTAATGGCCCGCCGCGACGTCGGAGATGATGGCGCTGAACTCGGCATCGCCCAGGGCATTGCCGTAGACCTTGGCCCGGACATGGCTGAGCGAATCCAGCGGCGGTGCATGGGTCACCGTGACCAGCTGGCCCGGCTGCGCCCCCAGCGACGCCCATGCCGATTCGGACAGGCCAGCGACGTTCTCGGCCAGCCAATTCCCATCGACGACGCTGAGCGTCGCCACGATGCTGCGGCGGCCGGCCGTCAGCTGCACGCGCGCCTGGGTCGTGAAACCCTCCGACCGGCAGACAGGGCAGTCGCGCCGCATGTAGACCACCGGCTCCTGATGGGTGTCGATGCCGGTGCGCCACGCCTGCAGCGTGTTCACGCCATCCTCTCCGGTGCCGGTCTCGTGCAGGTGCGCCGTCATACCAGATCCACCGTCTGCAGGTACTCGGGCACGGCAACCGACCAGCCCAGTTCATGGTCGATCCGCGCGCGCAGCGCATCGGCCGCCTCCGGCTCGCCGTGGGTCACGAAGGTTCGGCGCGGTGTTTGCGTGAAGCCGCGCATCCACGCGAGGATCTCGTCGGCATCGGCGTGGGCGGAAAGGTTGTCGAGCGAGGCCACCTCGGCGCGGATCGGCACGTCCTGGCCATGGATGCGGACGGTGGACGCGCCGTGCACGATCGCGGCGCCACGGGTGCCGCCCGCCTGGTAGCCGGCGAACAGGATGGTGTTGCGATGGTCGGGCGCGAATGACTTGAGGTGGTGCACCACGCGTCCTCCCGTGGCCATGCCACTGGCGGAGATGATGACCATCGGTCCACGACCGGCGCTGAGCGCCTTGGAATCCTCGACCTTGTTGACGATCTTCGCGGCATGGCACATGCCCTCGCATTCCTCGGGCGAGAGCCGGTGCTCGTCGCGATGGGCGTGGTACAGCCGTGTGGCATCGATGGCCATCGGGCTGTCCAGGTACACGGGCAGGTGCTGGTGGATGCGCCCTTGCTTCTTGAGCTGGTAGATGCCGTACATCAGGCTCTGCGCTCGGCCGACAGCGAACGCGGGGATGACCACGACCCCTCCACGGGCGGCCGTCTTGTTGATGACAGTCTCCAGCTGCGCCAGTGCGTCGGACGCTTCATGCTTGCGGTTGCCGTAGGTGGATTCCACCAGCAGGTAGTCGGCGCCGGGGACCTGCACCGGCGAGCGCAGCACCGGGTCGTTAGGCCGGCCGATGTCGCCGGAGAAGAGCACGGATCGCCGGCCGTCGTTGAGGTGCACGAAGGCCGAGCCGAGCATGTGCCCGGAAGGCGTCAACCGCGCGGTGAGTCCGGGCAGCGCCTCGAAGTCCTGAGAGAACGGACGTGGCGCGAACAGCTTCAGGCAGCGCTCGGCGTCCTCACGGGTGTACAGCGGCAGCGCGGGCTGGTGTTTGGAGAAACCGTGCCGGTTGGCGAACTTCGCCTCTTCCTCCTGCAGATGGCCGCTGTCGGTGAGCAGGATCTTGCACAGCTCGTGCGTCGCGGACGTGCAGTAAACCCGGCCGCGAAAGCCTTGTCGCGCCAGCAGTGGCAGGTAGCCGCTGTGGTCGATGTGGGCGTGGGTGAGCACGACCGCGTCGACGGTCTTGGGCGCGACCGGCAGCGGCTCCCAGTTGCGCAGGCGCAGCTGCTTGAATCCCTGGAACAGACCGCAGTCCACCAGAATGGTCGCGTCGCCATGGCGCAGCAGGTATTTGGAACCGGTCACGGTGCCGGTGGCACCCAGAAACTGAAGTTGCATGGTAGGTCTCCAAGGATGTTGTCGTTCAAAGAAGGACCGGCCGATCCGGCAACTCGTTGCCGTGGTCCGCGCCCCGCGGAAAGTGCTGCACCAGCAGGTGGCTGACGGCCACGATGCCTTCCAGGGCTCCGGCCTCGAAGCGTCCCTGCGCAAACTGGGCTTCCATGCGCTGGCACACAGACGACCACCTTTCGGCACCGCAACAGGCATGGATGCCGCGATCGGCCACGATCTCCACGGCCCGGTCGGCCAGCAGCACGTAGATCAGGACGCCGCTGTTGTGCGCCGTATCCCACACACCCAGGCGTGCGAACAGGTCCAGCGCCCGCTCGCCCGGCGATTGGTTGCGCCACAGTGGCGATCCGTCCAGCGCACCCTCGACCACGAAGCGCAGTTGGCCCCCATGCTGGAACTCTCCCGTGCGGATGGCCTGCTCGATCGCATCCAGGGCACGCGGGGGGAAGGCGCGGCGGACTGCGCGATCCGTGGTCGCAAGGTGGCGAAGAAGTCGTTGCATGTTCATCTCACCACCGTCCTGACGCGCCGCCGCCACCGAAGCCGCCGCCGCCGCCGCGGAATCCACCGCCACCACCGCCCAATCCTCCGCCCGGCCAGCCGCCTCCCCGGTGGCGCCCGTGCAGGCCGCCGTGGCCACCCATGCCGATGCCCAGCAGCGTGACGAGGAATCCCGCCAGTCCAGCCACCGCGGCCACCGCGAAGGTGCCCACCAACAGCCACGCAGCGGCACCCAGCACGCCAGCCGTGACCAGGGAGCCTGGAAGGCGGCCGAGGGCGTTGCGCAGCACTCCGCCCAGCATCAGGGCCGCGACGAACAGGAAGGGCCAGGCCTGCCCGATGTCGTTGGTCTGCCCCTGGCGCCGTGGGTCCGCCGCAGGCAGGGCCTCGCCATCGATCACCCGCATGATCTGTTCGGCGCCTGCGGCGATGCCGCCGTCGAAATCGCCCTGGCGAAAGCGCGGCGTGATCACCTCGTCGATGATGCGCCGCGATACCACGTCGCTCAGCGCACCCTCGATGCCGTATCCGACTTCGATGCGCAGGGTGCGGTCGTCCTTGGCCACCAGGAGCAACGCGCCGTCGTCCACCTTGCGACGGCCGAGCTTCCATTGCTCTACCACCCGCAGGGCGTACTGCTCGACGGGTTCGGGCCGCGTCGAGCGGACCATCAGCACGGCGATCTGCACGCCCTTGCGTTGCTCGAAGGCCCGAAGCTGCGCATCCAGCGCGGCGACACGATCGGCGGCGAGCGTTCCCGTGAGATCGGTGACGCGCGCCTGCAGCGGGGGAACGGCGACCAACTCCTGCGCGGACGCGACCGAAAGGAACAGGCTCAGCAGCAGCCAGGCCAGAGCGTGGGCCAGCCGAAGAGGGGCCGCCGGAGAGAGCACCGCTGTTCTGGGCGTTCTCATGTCAGGGGCGCGCCGCCGGCGCCGAGGCGCCGAAATCGACCTGTGGCGGCGCCGCCATGGCCTTCTCGTCGGCGACCGAGAAATTGGGCTTGACGTCGTAGCTGAACAGCTTGGCCGTGATGTTGGTCGGGAAGCTGCGCGTGAGCACGTTGTAATCCTGCACCGCCTTCACGTAGCGCCCACGCGCCACGGTGATGCGGTTCTCCGTGCCCTCAAGTTGGGCACGCAGGTCTTGAAAAGCCTGGTTCGCCTTGAGTTGCGGGTAGTTCTCGCTCACCACCAGCAGCCGGCTCAGCGCGCCGGACAGTTCGCCCTGTGCCGCCTGGAACTTCTGGAACGCCTCGGGGTTGTTGACGAGTTCCGGCGTGGCCTGGATCGAGGTCGCCTTCGCGCGGGCCTCGACCACCCTGGTCAGCGTCTCCTGCTCGAAGTTGGTCTCGCCCTTGACGGTCGCGACGATGTTCGGGATCAGGTCGGCGCGCCGCTGGTACTGGTTCAGCACCTCGGACCAGGCGGACTTGGTCTGCTCGTCCAGCCGCTGGAAGTCGTTGTAGCCGCATCCGCTCAGCGACAGGGCAAGCGCTGCAAGCAGGGACATCAGGATCAGTCTCATGGTTCGGTTTCCGTGGAAGTGAGAAAAGTGCGGGACGGTGAAGCGCTCACCAGGACGGGGTTGGCTGGCCACCAATGCCGCGGAATGAGCAGCAGCGCGAGTGTGGCGGCCAGTGGAATCGACAGCCACGCAAAGGTGCTCTGCATCACAGCGCCGAAGAGCCATCCGGTGGCGGCCGATCCCAGTGTTTGTCCGAGGCCGGCTGCCGCGGCGAGCCCTCCCATCGCGATACCGAGCCGCCGCGCCGAGGTGCCGGCAGCGAGGTAGGCCAGGGTGGGGAGCACAAGACCCGTGCCCGCAGCCGTGAAACTCACGCCGACGTACAGCCACATCTCGCTGCCATGGCGGGCCAGCATCAGGAGCCCGGCGATGCCCAGGACCATGCCGCAGGCCAGTACGCGGCGTGGGTCGGCGCGCTCCAGCAGGCCGGTGAAGAACAGCACCGCGTTGACGCCCAGCATCACCAGACTGCACTCGGCGAACATCAACGACACCTCTCGGGAGGAGAGATCGGGGTGGCGCTGGCCCTGCAGCACGATGCCGAGTTCAAAGCCGGCAAGCACGAACATGACCACACCGTTGAGAATCCAGAGCGCCAGGGAGCGGCTCCGGGGTGCTCCGTCGTGATCGGCTGCGTCCGCCTCTCCAAGGGAGGAAGGTGCGGGAAGCGTTGCGGCCAGGCCCAGCATCATCAGCGCGCCGAGCGCGGCCGAGAGTGCGATCACGAGCGTGGTCGATGAGCCCTGTACCAGCACGCTCAAGAAGCCCAGGCCGACAAGCCGTTCTGCAGCGGCGTTCAGGCCGGGGCCGAACAGGAACCCGAGCAGCGACATCGCACCCAGCCATGCAAAGCGCCTGGCGCGAATCGATTCTGCGGTGTACTGCGCGACGAGCGCCGGCACCACCGGCACGACCGCGGCCACAAAAAAGCCCGTCGCGCCGCGCAGCGCATAGATGCCGATCACGCCCAGGGACTCGGGGCGCAGCAGCGGGAGCAGGCTGGCCACGTAGCCGATCAGGCCCACCAGCAACACGCGGGCACGCCCCAGCCTGTCCGCCAGCATGCCCCACAGGGGCGCACCCAGCAGTATGCCCGCCGTGTAGATGCCGCTGAGGTAGCCGACATGGCGCGCAAGCGTCGCAGGATCCGCGTCGCCCATCAAGGGCCGCAGCCAGTCGGGGATCAAGGGCATCAGTGCCCCATATCCGGCCGAGACGACGAATACGGCCGCAGCGAGCCAACCCAGCTGCGCGACGCCGAGGTCTTGCTGGCGGGTGGGCCCGGATTCGCGCGGTGATCGCATGGCGCGGCTCTCTACCATGGTGGCCCGCCGCTCAGGCTGACGCGGCCGCTGGGACACTGGCACGCGACGTCACGCGCTTGATCCCCGGCAGGCGCGTGCGCTTGAGCATCAGCGCATTGATCGCGACGATCGCGGAACTGCCCGACATGGACAATGCAGCGACCTCGGGCGACAAGGTGAACGGATACAGCACCCCGGCGGCCAGCGGGAAGGCGATCACGTTGTAGGCCACGGCCCACCAGAGGTTCTGGTGCATCTTGCGCAGCGTCGCCCGGGACAGTTCGATGGCCCCGACCACGTCGTAGGGGTCACTCTTCATCAACACCACCTGGGCGCTTTCCATCGCAACGTCCGTCCCCGCGCCAATCGCAAAGCCCACGTCGGCCTGCGTCAGCGCCGGAGCGTCGTTGATGCCGTCGCCGACCATGCCGACCTTGTGACCCTGCTGCTGCAGTTCCTTGATCTTGGAAGCCTTCTGCCCGGGCAACACATCCGCAAGCACGATGTCGATACCCAGTTCCTTGCCGATGCGCTCGGCGGTCGCCTGGTTGTCCCCGGTCAGCATCGCGACCTTCACGCCGCGTGCCTGCAGCTTGGCGATCGTCTCGCGCGAGGTCGGCCGCACGGCATCGGCGATCGCGATGAGGCCGATCAGCCGGCCACCGCGCGCGACGTGGACCACAGTGCGCCCCCCGCCTTGCAGCCGCGCCGCCTCGCTGGCAAGGGGGGCCAGATCCACCTGTTCCGACTGCATCAGCAGCCGGTTGCCCAGGAGCACCGTCTCGCCCCCGATAGTGGCCCGTGCGCCTTGCCCATCGATGTTGGTGAAGTTCTCGGTGACCTCCGTCGGCATGTCTCCCGCACGCTTGAGCACTGCGAGCGCGAGGGGGTGCTCGGAGAACTTCTCCACTGCGGCGGCCGTCGCCAGAAGCCGCGTCTCCTCGACACCGGGCGCGGCCACCATCTCGACGACATCGGGCTGCCCCAGTGTCAAGGTGCCGGTCTTGTCGAACACCACGACCGTCAACTTGGTGGCGTTCTCCAATGCGGCCGCATTCTTGAAGAGAATGCCGTTCATTGCGCCCAGCCCGGTCCCGACCATGATGGCCATCGGGGTGGCCAGCCCCAGCGCATCAGGGCATGCGATCACGAACACGGTGATGGTCAGGGTGAGTGCGAACAGTAATGTCTGTCCCATCACCCAGTACCAGACGCTGAAGGTCAGCAGGCCAATCACGATCGCCGCCAGCACCAGCCACTGGGATGCGTGGTCGGCCAGCAGCTGGCCGGGGGCCTTCGAGTTCTGGGCCTCCTGGACCAGCTTGACAATCTGCGCCAAGGCCGTGTCCGCGCCGACCTTCGTGGCCTTGTAGCGAAAGCTCCCGCTCTTGTTGATGCTGGCGCCTACGACGGTGCTGCCCACGCCCTTCTTGACCGGCATGGACTCGCCCGTCAGCATCGACTCGTCCACTTGCGACGCGCCCTCGACGATCTCGCCATCCACCGGGATCTTGTCGCCGGGCTTGATCACGACCAGTTCCCCGGCTGCAACCTCGGCGGTCGGTACCTTGGTCTCCACCCCGTTGCGCACGACCGTGGCCATGGGTGGGGCGAGATCCATCAACGCGCGAATCGCGTCGGATGCGCCCGCGCGGGCGCGCATCTCCAGCCAGTGCCCCAGCAGGATGAAGACCAGCAGCACCGATGCCGCTTCATAGAACACCTCACCCTCGTAGAAGAAGGTCGCGCCGATGCTGAACAGGTAGCCGGTGCCCACCGACAGCACGACCAACGTGGCCATGTTGGCGACGCCGTTGCGCAGCGCGCGCCACGCCGCCACGTAGAAAGGCCAACCTGGATAGATGATCGCGGCACTTGCGAGGAAGAAAAGAAAGAGCTTGTCGTCCAGCCCGAACGGCGTCTGGAAGTCGCCGAACATCTTCCCCATCGGGGAATAGAAGAACACGGGAATGGCGAAGACCAGGGCCACGAAGAAGCGATTGCGCATGTCCCGAGCCATGTCCTGCATCGAGCCCGACCCGTGGCCCATGTCGTGCATCATGTCGGCCATCGCAGGGTCGCCTGCGTGGGCCTGGTGCGCAGCATGGGCGGCGGGCGTCGTGGCCGCAGCCTTCGCGCGTGCGGCCGTGGCGGGGGCATGCGCGTGGTGCCCCTCATGCCCCATCTCTTGCGCCTGACGTGCGGGTGCGCCGTGATGGCCGTGCACCGCATGGCTGGGGTCGGCAGAGACGCCAGCGGCGGGCGCGCACACGTGCTTGGGCGTCTGCTCGCCACGGCAGTGATAGCCGCATTCGGCGATGCGCTGGCGCAGATCCTCGACACTGAGTTGTCCCTCATCGAGATGGACCGTTGCGCTTCCCGCAACATAGTTGACATCTGCATGATGGACGCCGGGAAGCTGCAGCAGCTTGCGGCGTACTCCCTCCGCGCTCAGGCTCGATACGAGCCCTCCGACTTCAACGTTGATCGACTTCATGGCTGTTCTTCCTGTTCGCTGTGTTCGTGGTCTCAACGAGCGAGTCGGCCCGAGTCCAGGCAGTCCTGCGAGAACTCGAAGACGATCTCCCGGTCGGGAGCGATGACCTTGTGCTTCTTGCCGGCGTAGTGCAGCCGGGAGAGGATGTCTCTGATCAGGTTGAGCCTCGCCAACCGTTTGTTGTCGGCGTGCACGACAGACCAGGGCGCCGCGGCCGTATGGGTGCGCATGAACATCTCGTCGCGCGCCCGTGTATAGCCGTCCCAGTGCTTCAGCGCGACGGCATCCACCGGGCTCGACTTCCACTGTTTGAGGGGATCACGGCGGCGTTCCCCGAGCCGGCGGCTCTGCTCCTTCTTGCCGATGTCGAGGTAATACTTCAGCAGCTTGATGCCGGAGTTGACCAGCATCTCCTCGAACTTGGGCACTGAGTTCATGAATTCCTCGTGCTCCTCGGCGGTACAGAAGCCCATCACCGGTTCCACGCCCGCACGGTTGTACCAACTGCGGTTGAACACCACGAGCTCTTCGCCAACTGGCAGGTGCGGGACGTAGCGCTGGAAGTACCAGCCCGTGCGATCCCGGTCGGAGGGCTTTCCTAGCGCGACGACCCGTGTTTCCCGAGGACTCAGGTGTTCGACCAGCCGCTTGATGCTGCCGTCCTTGCCTGCGCCGTCCCTTCCCTCCAAGAGGATCAGGATACGGTCGTTGCATTTGATGAAATGCCGCTGCAGTTTCACCAGTTCGATCTGCAGCATGTGCAACTGTGCTTCGTAGTCCTCGCGGCCGATCGAGCGTGTCGCTGTCTCGTCGCGCGCTGAGCCGTGGGCAGTGCCGGTGCCGTCCACATCGGCCTTGTGCTTGGCGCCTTTGGCACCCTTCTTGTTCTTTGCCATGGGTTCTCCGTTAGGTCTGGTCGCAGGCGATCAGCATTGCGTGTGTCGACGCCCGGCGGGGCGCGGCGCTCATGTCCGCATCCGAGCGGGAGCCGCAGCCATCGCCTAGTCCGTAGGCTGCAGCCAGGTACGGTCGATTGATGCGCTGACGCCAGCGGGTCTTCTTCATGTCAGCCTCGCTGGCGCGTGTCCGAGAGGGAGGGAAGGAAGCGCGGCGTGCGCGCGGCATAGGCGTCGAACTCGGCGCCGAACTGCTTGCGCATGTCCTTCTCCTCGTTGACTGCCAGCCTCGAATACATCACGACGAGGAAGGGGAACATCAGCAGCGTCAACAGCGTCGGCCACTGCAGCAGAAAGCCGAAAAGGATCGCCACGAAGGCCACATACTGCGGGTGCCGAATCCTGGCGTATGGGCCGCTCACGGCAAGTTGGGCGTGCCGTTGCGCGTGGTAGAGCACCGTCCAGGCGCTCGACAGAAGCCAGAAGCCGCCCCCGATGAAGATGTAGCTTGCGATATGAAGCGGGCTGAAGTGAGGGTCGCCGCTCTCGCCCAGCAGGGTCGACCAGAGATGGCCGCTGTTGTGCGACAGCAAGTCCAGACTGGGATACTTGGTCTGAAGCCAGCCGGACAGCACGTACAGCGTCAGCGGAAAGCCGTACATCTCGACGAACAAGGCAACAATGAACGCTGCGAATGTCCCGAAGGTTCTCCAGTCGCGCGAGGTCTGCGGTTTGAAGAAGCTGAAGGCGAACATGATGAAGACCGCCGAGTTCACGAGGACGAGCAGCCAAAGCCCATAAGCGGGCGCATCGTGGTTCATTTGCGCTCTCCCGGGTACGGTGAATTCGCCTTGCTACCGTCGCCTGGTACGGCATGGCGATGCATCAGCACATGAGCGATGACGCAAGTCGCCAAGAGGACCAGTGGCAGCGCGGCCAGGTAGTGCCCGCGGTGTTCCGTCAGCAGCATGTAGATGCTCACGGCCAGGAAGACCAGAAAGCCCAGGAACCATCGCGAGCGCGAAAACCTTGGACCGGTGCGGTGAGAAGTTGTCATGGTTGTCCTCCTCACATCGCCGGCTCAGGCATCCGGTCCATCATCATCTGCATCATAGATTGGCACATGTCCATGCGCATTTCGAGCATTTGCTGCCGCTCAGCTGTCGGCGCCGACTCGGCTCCATCCTTCATTGCGCCCATCATCGCCATGCCAGCCCGCATGGCCTGCATGTGTTCGGCCATGAGCGCCTTGCGCTGCGCAGGCGTCTTCGCAGCCACCATCCGTTCGTGCATGGCCTGCATCGACTTCAGTTGCGCATCCATGCCCTCGGTGGTCGGCGCCCTTGGCGTCTCGGCCGCAGTCGGACTCGCACCTGCGGGGTGATGGGCCTGATGGTTGTCCTGCGCGAACGCAGACAAGGTGACCAGTGCGGCGCCAACGATGGCCGCGATCGAATGCGTGAATTTCATTTCTCTCTCCTTTAGCCGCGGGTGCCTGCCATTGGGGCGAAACCGATGTCGCCGCAAGCGGACAAAGCCCTATGAAAACTCCGTAGTCGGGTACAGAGTCAAGGCTTATGAGTTGTGCGCCGGCTGTGACCGACACGGCAACTCAAAAGGAGGCGCTACAGCGCGAGACGCTCAAACAGCAGCCAGGAAGGCTGCTTTGGAGGAGGCCGCTCGTGACCCCTCGATGGGATGGCTCGCAGAGCCAACGTCGGAGCCAGCAGCTGGTCTCCATAGGCGGGAGGCGCCAAACCGACGAGGTCGAACGCGAAGGTTGGTGCTTTCTGAATGGCGGACTGGTTGACGTCGCCGCAGAGCTTCAGGCACGGGGCCTTCGACGGGTCGTGGGAACCTTCTTCGTGCTCACCATGGAGGCCTTCATGATTTCCATGCCCGGACGATGGGACATGCTCATATCCGACAGCATGCCGATGTTGCTGCGGAGACTCCAGAAGGCAGGCATTGGCCACCCCGGCCCCGAGCGCAAACAGCCATACCCCGAGCACCATCCACGCGATGGCGCGAATCCTGCGGTGGTTGAGAAGTGTGCGCATGTGCGGCCTATTGACCCATTGACACCTGTGATCATATTCCCAACTGAGCTGCGGGAAATTGATTTGGATCAAATGGAGGCAAGGGTCAACTACGCGGTACTGCGTTATCCTGTGTTGCTCGTGAATAGACAGTGGATCGCTCGATGAACGAAGGTTTGGGTGATTGGATGACGGTCGGCAGGCTGGCGAAGGTCGCTGGCGTCGGCGTGGAGACAATCCGCTACTACCAGGGACGTGGCCTTTTGCCGATTCCGAAAAACGCCGGCAGCTTCCGGCGCTACCCCGGTTCGATGATCCAGCGGATCGGCTTCATCAAGCGCGCTCAGAGCCTTGGGTTCTCGCTGGACGAGGTGAAATCGCTCTTGGACCTGGAGGATGGGCGGAATCGCCGTGCTATTCAGACGGTGACACGGCGGCGCCTTGACCAGATCGATGAGAAGGTCGGCGATCTTGAGCGCATGCGAGGCGCTCTGCGGGACATGCTGGTGAGGTGCGAAGAGACGGGAGAGGCGCTGCCTTGTCCCATCATCGCTGCGCTGATGGCGCCTTTGACTCCCTCCGAATGAAGGTATGGCGTGGGAGCCAGTCCCGGCGAAGTTGAGAAGTTCATGTTGACCCTCGTCACCTTCCTGAAGTCTCGTCGCCGTGTTTGGTGTCACCCAACAGGCATAGATAGGGATTGCTCGGAGGCGTTTCCGGGAAAAGCAGGCTCGAATCTTCCAGAAGGTATCCGTGCAGGCGGCGGGACTTTCTTGGCCCGGTGACTTCGCACGTCCAAATGTTCAGGCCATTGGGGTGCTTGACGTGTAGTTGGAGCTTTTCAAAGCGCTTCTGCACCCACTGCCAATCCTGTTGCTCTTCTTGCCTGGCCAGTGCGTCCACTTGCGGATGCTCCTGCGCATAGCGTTGGAAGACGCCTGGGCTGACGAGATAGGCGGTGCCGCTCACGGTATGCACGAGCGCCTTCGCGTCGTTGATGATGAGCCGGCGGGAAGCGATGCCCTGTTTCAGCCACGCTATGAAGTGCTCTCCGGATGGCTGCGTTGTCCTGGGCGTCGGCGCTGGGGACGAACGCTGAGGGGTGGTCAAGGGTGGCGCTTCGGTACGCGCGGCAGACACCAGCTCAGAAAGTGCTTCAGCATCCTGCCGGGTCGCGGGTGAATCCCCCATGCCCACCATCGAAAGCATGTCTTCCATCGCGTCGGGCAGCGGCTCACCTTCCGTTGAAGGAGAGGAGTTACCTTTCTCCCATGGCGGAACCTCTTGGCCCTCCGAAGCGGACTGCGCTTCTGCCGGCGGAATGGTGGCGGACACATCGGCCTCTTTGGCCGTGGCCGCCGCGTCGATCGACACCGTGCCGGTAAACGGCGCCGGCCTCTCGCGTGGCTCCCAGATCAGCGCGGGCGCGAGGCGCAACAAGGTGAACGAGTGGGACCAGCCGGTGGAACTGGTCACGGTCGCACGCCAGATCGCCTTGCCGTCGGGCGTGGGCCACAGCATGCCGTGATCCTGCAGGACGTTGAACACCGCGGTGTTGTTCGCGGGGATGCCATCGACACCTTGGGACAACAGATGCGCACGCAATTTGTCCGATACCGTCTTGCTCACCAGCCACAGCGTGTCCTCGGTGAGCCAGCCATCGGAGGCTTCGGGCTGGTTCAGCTTCAGCTCTTCCTTGAGCAGGTAGCGCAGTCCGTTGACCAGCTTGCGTTGCAGCGAGTGCTTAGGCGCGGCCATGGCGCGCGCGGGATCGCCGCCCAGTTCCTGGGCCACGGAAGCGCGGTCGGCCTGTACGACCAGTTCGCCCAGCACACCGGCGTGCTCGTACTGGCCGGCCAGGACGTAGAGCAGCGGTCCCCACAGGTCGGGATAGCCACTGAGCCAGTCCAGGGCATCACGGTCGAGCAGTTGACGGTAGAGTAAACCTGTCGCGGCGCTGTGGAGCCGATATTCCCGATCGTCGCGGTAGCGGAAGCGGTATGGCTGGTGCAGCGGGCCGTGCCAGGGGTGCCACAGCGAGCCGTCGGACAGTTCGACGTGCAGATCGACGGCGATCTTGCCGATGTCGTGCAGCAGCGCGGCATAAGCGACTGCGGCAGTCCAGGCTTCAGACTGCGCCGCCTGGTCTTCGGGACTGCCGCCAATGGGCAGCAGATGGGACTGCCGCAGCTTGAGCGCATAGGCGACGATCTCCAACCCGTGATCCAGCATGCCGCCGGGGTAAGCGTGGTGATGGCTTTCCGATGCGGGGAATTGTTGGACCAACTCGGCGTAGTGCTCCAGCGGCGTGCGGTATAGGGTGGCGAACTGCCGCCGCGACAGCGACGTGCGCTGCCAGATGTGTTCCAGCAGCTTCTGCCGGCGCGGTGTTGCCAGCAGCGATGCGGCCGATTCGGGCCGCAGCAACCCTTTCGGGAGGTCGGTGGCGGGCGCTGGCGACGGGGCAGCGACCGGGGGCCGTTTTCGCTGGAACAGGGAGAGCATGCGGGTGTCCTCTGGGGGGCCGGCCGGGAGGCCTTTTCGCCTTTTCGAGGTAGGGCCTTTCCCCTTGCACCCCATTCCCTTGCCGTTTCGGCCCTTTGGCCTTTAACCGTTTCGGTATAGCCGGGCCTGGGTTGCGTCTCCAGCGTCAATGTGGAACCCGCACGAATGGATTGGACGGAGACCTGGCGCTGGCCCCTGCCTATGCTGCGGGGACGCTACCCCCGGCAGGTAGGCTCTCGCTCAGGAGACTAAGTTGACAAATGCGACAAGGGCGACTAGAGTGAATCCTGTCTCAAACCTGCTTGGGAGATGACCATGCCCACCGCCATTGAATTCATTGCCGATCGTCTGCCGCGCGTCACCGTGGAGGACGTGCGCCGTTTCGCGGATACCGTTGAAATCCGGGATGCGCCGGCTTTCGCGGCCGAGTTGCAGGCGTTCATTCACGAGCGCGTGGAGGCGGTAAAACTGCCAGCCAACCTCGAAGGCGAAACGGTGGAGCAGGCCCTGGCGCGCAAGGCGGCCGCGCTGCGCACCGAAACGCGCTGGACCCCGACTGAAACCGACGTCCAGCGAGGCCGCGCCGTGTTGCTGGAATCCTTCAACCAGCCGCACAACCTGCCGATCCCCGAGTACGCCAAGCTGGCGGACAAGTCGCGCCAGCAGATCTACAAGGACATCCTCGCGCGCCGGCTGCTGGCGCTGAATGTGGGGCCGCGCGGCCAGAAGCTGCCCGACTGGCAGCTCGACCCGGTGAAGCAGCAGTTGACCCAAACCGTGCTTCAAGAGGTCGAGGGCATCGACCACTGGACGATCTACCGCGCACTATCCGAACCGCTCGAAGGCTTGGGCGGACGCTCGCCGGTGGATGCGGTGACGCATGGCACAATCGATGACGTGGCCGAAGCGGTGTTCAACGTGCTGGGCGTCCAGGTGCATTGAGGCAAGACCGCCATGAGCCGCGAACTGCCCTTGTTCTTGATCGATGCGGGTGAACTGCTCCAGCATGTGAGCCGCGTCGTCTATCGGGGCAGCCCGCTGTACTATGGCCGCAGCGGCACCAATCGCTACGACGACCCGGCGCGGACCTACGGCGTGCTCTACCTGGGCCGCGACCTGTCCACGGCGCTGATGGAGTCGGTGTTTCACAAGCACCAGTGGCTGGCGGACGAGAAGCGCTCGATTGCGCTGAAGGAAGTCGAGAGCCGGCTCGTGCGGGCCGTGGGGGTCCTGGACGACGTGCGCTTGGCCGATCTCACGGCCGAGGGTGTCATGGCGGGTTACTTCGGCCTGAACCTGGAACAGTTGGCCAGCCGCGACTACACGCACACGCAGCAGGTGTCCGCCCAGGTGCATGCGATGCTCGGCGATGATGGCCAGCCGCTGTTCGACGGGGTGCTCTATCCGTCGCGCAACAACTATCCCGCCAAGAGCATCGCCCTGTTCGAGCGTGCGGCAGCAAGAGTCGGCGTTGTCGATGACATCGACCTGGTGGACCATGTGGACTGGCCGCGCTTCGTTGCCACGTATCGCGTCGGCGTGGAGCCTGATCCCGGGCCGGTGGAACCGGATGACGAAGCGTCCTGAAGCGGCAAGAGAGCACATTGAAGCCCCAAACAGAATGAAATGGACCAAACTGGAATAGGCATCCCTCTGTAGCAGGAGACGACCATGAACACCACGACCCGCATCAGCACCGCAGAACGCCTCGGCCGCACCTTTGGCCGCGGATGGCGCGCCTACGCGCGCGGCGAACGTCGGGCGTCGAACTGGTTGGTGTCCAAGGGGGTGCCGGCGGCCGTTGCCACCGCGCTCGTGTGGGTGGTCAAGCTGTCTGTGGTGGGATTGCTGCTCTACGTTGCTTTTTGGTTCGCACTCGTGTTGTTGGGCGTCGTGGCGGCGGCGTGGGCTGCTGCTGCCAATACCTCTGACGAGGACGAGTGGCCTTTCACCGATCTCACAGAACTGCGCAAGACACCGGGCTACGATCCCAATCTGTACAACGATACGTCGCACGAGTTGTACACCGACGACTGACGGACTCCGGGCTACTTCAGCTTGCCTCCCGTGAGTGCCCCAGCCCCCTTGCCCCCGGCTTGGCCGGCGCTCTTGCTGCCGTCCGACAACCCCTGAATGGCATGTCCCGCCCGAATTCCAACCCAGGTCAGGCTTGCCAGCCAGAATCCTGGCAGCACCAGGAACATCGTGCCCGCGACGAACATCAAGAGCATGTCGCCGAACGCATTGTTCAGCCCCACCAGCGGGTCGAAGTTCGTGTGTGGCCGGTTCCAGCCAAAGCCCCAGCCATAGAGCGCATCGAGGATAGTGCTGTCGATCCAGCGAGCGAGCTGGAACCAGAAATCCACGAAGAACAGCGCGAATTGCACGACGCTGACCGTGACGACCGTCTTCAGGTCATAGGTGCCCACGACCAGCACGAGCGGGATGCAGATGACCAGCGCCATCTTGAGCAAGGCGAGGACCATGGGTAGAGACTGTCTCACGACGTCCATGGCGGGAAACGCGGCAATCGCGCCGACGGCCATCCCAACGTCTCCCGTGGCCCGTGTCACGATGTTCGGCAAGGTCTTGTCGATCTGGCCTCCGTAGTCCGTATAGACGCTGCCCTGGTTCAACTTCTGCTGCCGCGGTGACGCGATGGCTCGGATCACCGAGTCGTCCACCTCGGCCCGGCTCAGGAACCCGGCCCAGCCCGCCAGGCGACTCAACAGGCTCGGGTCCACCTGACCCAGCAGGCGTGCCCGCAGGCCGTTACTTCCATCGCTCCACCACTGGCGGCAGGTCGGGTAGCCGCCACCGCTGGCCACCTGCGCAAGCCCTGCGTCGCGGGTGCTGTCATAGGGCCAGTCCTCGCGTGGGGTGCTGGAACGGTATGTGTCGTAGTAGCCGTTCGTGTCGGTGAAGAACCGCGATCCGATCCAGGTCACGTCGTGCATCTGCTGCTCATCGAGCTGAGGGCGCTGCATGAACAATTTGGCCCGTGCAGGCCCATAGCAATCCCGCGAGAAATCCGCTACTTCCTGAGCCAGCACCGGGTCATCGATGCGCGTAGCGTCGATCTCCATGCGCATCTGCCGCAGGTCCGTGCCGCACGGGATCGCTGCCACCGAAGCGCCCGTGACGGCGCGCGAGAGCGCGTGCATGAACGCCCACCACACCGGCACCTTCGCCGACTGGTTGTTGATGGTGCTGAAGGACTGCGACCAGCCGGTATCCCCGGGCTGCGCCACGCTGACCTGGCACTGGGCCGAGCGCGAGCTGTCGTACTGGATGGTGTTCAGGTCCACGTCGATGAACGGAATGCCGGCGAACATCACCACCACGATGGCGACGAAGACCCGGTTCTCGATGCGGGCGGCGCTCAGCACGCCTTTGTTGCCCTCGTCGGCGCCTTCCGCACGGGCCTTCAACCACTCCTGCACGATGATGGCGACGAAAGGCAGCGCGAATACCCCGCTGGATACGAGGACCGCCCAGATGCCGTTGTTGACGATCCAGGACACGAGGGTTAGGTAGTACTCCAGGTAGTCGGTCGTGAAAAGCGTCATGGCCTCGATCCCCTCAAGCGGCCTGCATCAACAGGCTGGCTTCCAGCGCCACGATGGCAACAATGCCGGCGACCTCAGCGCGAATCAGCCGGCGTCGGGCCAGCGTGCTGTCCTCGCGCGCCAGCAGCCGCCGCCGCATCCAGACCCAGCCGCAGGCCGTCGCCCCGTACAGGAACAACCGCCACACGAAGAAGTAGCCCGATGCGGCCGCGAGCCACCGCTCCCAGCCGGCCACGCTGCCAACGAGATAGATGCCGGCGATGTTGGCGCCCACCGCAGCGGCGACGATCACGGCCGCCCACAGCAGTGCTTTCGCCGCACGCCGGCTGATGAGCCAGCGCAAGGGGCGCCAGGCCATGCGCTCCGCGCTCATGGCCGGCCTCCCGGATTGCCCTTCTGCAACTGGTCGAGGCGGTCGGGCACCGGATCGCCCTCATAGATGCCGCGCGAGCCTGCCGCGCGCGTGCCATGGCGCTGGATGATGGCCATCGGCGAGTTGTTCGCCAGCTCGCGCCGCAGTTCAAGTTCGGTCTTGAGGTTGCGGATCTCCCGGTCGAGCGTGTCGCTCTCGTGGTTCACGGCCTCGACTGCCAACTCGTTGGCTGCCACGTTGGGCTCTTTCTTGCCGGTGAGCAGCGTGCGCTGGAGCAGCAGTGCCTTCTCCAGCACCGACGAAAGCGCCACCTCGGACGCGAGGCGCCGCGCCAGCAGGTCCTGGTCCGGCTCGTCGCGCAGCGCCTCGATGACGCCGCGCGTGATCGGCAGCGACGTGCTGCCGGCCTCGCGCAAGTTCTCGAAGGTGGTGTTGCGCACGCCGGAAACCAGTTCCTGCAAGACTTCCAGCTTGGCTTCGTACTCCTCCTGGATCAGCGGCGTCAGCCCGACGCCGGGCACCGTCTCGGTCTTGGTGCAGGAATCGCACGTGCGCTGCACCTGTTCCCCGAGGACCCGGGTGGCCCATTCGGTCGCCTGCTGCGGCGACGTCCAGGTCTGGCAGGACAGGCTCGCGCAACTGGTGGACGCGATGGAGGATGTGTCCGTCACGCCGCGCCCGTTGACCAGGTTGTAGCCCGCGCGGGTGACGTCGCCGACCACGCGGATGGCGGACTGGCCTGCGCCACCGGCATTGCTGCCGCCCACCCAGGGAAGGCCGTCGTTGCCGCGGCGCGTCTCGGCCTGCTCGACGGCCGACACGGCATCGTTGCTGCCAACCGCGTCACGCAAGGCCATGCCTTCGGCCATCTGGCTCCAGCCAAGCTGGCCACCCGCAGTCTCGGCCATCTTCTCCGCCATGGCGCGGCACGTCAGCTTGGAGCGGTCGAAGTCCAGCCGCGCCTGCAGCACGCCGTTGGTCAGCAGGTTGTACAGGCCCGGATCGGCGCGCTGAATGATCAGCGCCGGCAGCGATGCAACCGCGCTGGTCGCGCTCTGGATCACGTTGCTCATGATCTGCTGAAAGCCGTTCGTGATGCCGTTGAGCTGATTGCGCAGCGTGGTCTGGATGCTCATGTCGCCGCAGATCAGGTTGCTGTTCCACCCCACGCCGACCCCGATGGAGCGCATGCCGGCCGCGCGGCCCATGGACACCGCACTGCCACCGCCGATCGAGTACATGACGTCATCGCCGAGGACGGGGCCGCTGTTCTGGTATCCGACCTGCGCCCACGCCAGGCCGCAGACCAGAGCGAGCGGGCCGGCCAGCGCCTTCGGGCGCAGCAGGCGGCACGCCTTGGCGGAAAGGTTCATCGATTCAGGACGCTTCATCGTGGCACCTCAGAGGAAATCGACGCTGCCCAGGAACACCTGCCCGCGGCGTTCGCAGCACGCATAGGGACGCCACAGCGCCCAGGCGTAGTCGCCTTGTTGGGCCTGGGTCAGCGTGCCGCTGTGCGGGAACACCACGCAGGTGTTGGACAGGCGCGGCGTCAGCTCCTGCCACTTGCCCGTAGAGGCATCACCCTCCATCAGCGCGCCGGCCGGCCAGTAGCCGTCGCGGGCGTTGACAAGCAGCGGCTGGTACACGTGGATCTGCCCGCGGCGCGTGACGACATCACCGGCGCGCTGGGCCACGACGGCCCCGGATTTGTAGTCATCGGTCTGATGCAGGAAGCCGCCGCGCGGATAGACATTGCCCCAGAGGTTCATCGTGGTGCGCGCACCGACCTCGCGCATGCCCGGAATCAACGCCTCCGGGTAGGCCATTTCAGGCACGTTGTAGCGCCAAGCCAGCGTGTCCAGGGTGCTGAGTAGATACGGCATGAAGGCCGTGCCCGCGCCTTGGCAGAAATAGCCCGACGACGATGCGAACTGGTTGAATACCTCGCCGCCAGGATGGCCGATGACATCGCTGTTCTTGAATTTGGCGAGGTTGTTTTCGTGGTCTTCGTTCGTGGTCCCATCCCCACCTGCCTGTGCGGATGGGTTGGGCGTGCTCATCGCCTGCACCTCGACCCAGGGGTTCTCTCCGGTGTTGCTGTAGCTGGAGACGACCGCATCGGGCACGTAGTGCCGGACCTTGGTGGATGTGCGCACCGTGCAGCCCGTCCAGGTGCAGTAGAGCCAGTAGCAGATGCCCACCACCCGGTACTCCAGGCAGTCCGGCGACATGACGGAGGACACGATGGTGGCGGTGTTCAAGGCGTAGCTGCCCGTGGCGCTGATCAGCAGCAGCGAGGCCACGGCGACGCGCAGGCGGCGCAGCAGGTCGAATGGGCGATGGGTCACGGCTGCGTCCTCCGGTGTTGCTCGATGCGCGCGACGGCCCGGGCCACGTCCGGCTCGCCATAGACCACAAAGCGTTGATCCACCACGACGGCCGGGATGGTCGTGACACCCAAACTCCATGCGTCGGTGACGCCCTGGTAGGCGGTGCCGATGCGGCGCTGAAGATCGGTGCCGCCTTGCTTCAGGCGTTGCCGGACGATGGCTGCTGCCCGCTCAGGGTCGGCTGGAAGATTCGCGGAAAGCTCGGCCTCGATCCGGGGCGTTTCGCCCAACTCGATCAGTCGCTCGCCGCCCATGGTCTTGACCGGGTGGCGGCTGTCGGTGACGACCACCACGTCGGCGGCGAAGGTGGCCGGGCTGAACACCGCCAGAGACGTCGGCAGCGCCACGGCCAGGCCAAGGGTTCGCCAGCCTGGTGCGAACCGGGTAAAAGCTGCTGGCATGTCATGTGCCCCGGAAGTTGATCAGGGCCATAGTCAAACGCCGAACCCCAGGCGGCCCCAACAAACAATGCGCATCGCGGCCACCCCGCATACCTGCTTGCGTCGCCGCAAAGAAAAAAGCGGAGGCCGAAGCCTCCGCGCTGATCAACGAAGCAGTGCAACCCTTACAGCAGGCCGGACTCCGCAAAGGAGAACGGGGCACCCTGGCCGACGATGATGTGGTCCAGTACCCGCACATCGATGAGCGCCAGCGCGGCCTGCAGTTGCTGGGTCAGCATGCGATCCGCGCTCGACGGCTCGGAAATGCCCGAGGGGTGCTGGTGCGCGAAGACCACCGCGGCGGCCTTCAACTCCAGCACACGCTGCACGACGACACGCGGATAGACCGAAGTCGAGTTGATCGTGCCCCTGAACAACGGCTCGTAGGCCAGCACCTGGTGCATGCTGTCCAGGAACACCGCGGCGAATATCTCATTGGGCTCGGCGACCAGCTTCACGCGCAGGTAGTCGCGCACGGCCGTGGGGTCGAGGAGTTTCGCACCCGCTTTGAAAACCCGCTTCTCCAGCAGTGCAATGGCTTGCTGGATGATCCAGTCCTCGTGTTGGGCAGCGATGGCGGAAAGCGACTCCAGGCAGGAGTCATTGACGACGAAAGACATGGCGAACCTCCAGACGGTGAGATCGGAGGGCGCGCGCCCTGGGAGGGCAAGCCCTCCTGGGGAACGAACAAGGTGCATCCATCACCGCGGCAGCGGTGATCGTTCGCGGCCAGGATGCGAGGCGAACGGGTTTCGGTCAGCGCAGTGGACTGCGCCGTAGCCTTGAAGACCGGGGCTACCTGGGCATGTCGCCGACGACGTCGGCAGGCATTTCCGATGTAGTAGGTGTGGCGGCGGGATCGCCGGCCGCGAGCATGTCCATGGCCGACAGCAAGGCATCGCCCTCGATCGGACCCTGCAGTAGGATCGCCTTGCCGGTTTCGCGATCGTGCAGCCGCAGCGACGGCGTGGCGGTCACGCCGCTGCTCGTGGCTTCCGCCGTCTGGGTGCGGATCGGCGCCTCGGGCCGTTCGCTCGCCAGACACTGCTCGATGGCTGGCGTAAGGTCGGGGTACCGCAGGTCCTCGGGCAAGCCCTGGCCGTCGCTGCGCGTGTGGGCATAGACCCACTCGACAGCCTGCCAGAAGGCGGCATGGCCGCCAGATTCGCCGGCGCACTCCGCCAGGCTCGCTTCGGCAGACGCGGCCGGCTCATGCGCGGCCAACGGGAGGTGGTGCCATTGCAAGGCCACGTCCGCGTTGCCGGCCACCCAACGCTTGAGCACTGGGAAATAGGATCGGCAGAACGGGCATTCGAGGTCCGCGTAGAGCGTCAGCGTGAAACGCCCTTCCGGATTTCCCATCTGCCACGGAGGCCCGGCCACCTGCGTCACGCTGACCGGCGTTGAAGTCTGGGGAGTGGACTTGCCAGAATAGCGGGACACGAGCCAGATCAGCAGCAGCGCTACCAGCACGGCGGCCAACACCCAGGGCCAGCTGAGCCTCCAGCGCCGACGGCGGAACGCCTGTACCTGCATCGGAATGGATGGGCGTTTCTGTTCCATGGCGTTCTCCGGTGTACGGCAGATTCAGGGCAGGTCCAGGGTCGGCGACTCGATGCCACGTGCCCGGTCGATCTTCTCAGCCACCTTGAAGGCGGCATCCAGCTCGCTGACGCCGTGCTGCTGCATGAGCTGGTAGCGTTCTGCCTTCTCCTCGGGCTCGGTTTGCGCGAGCGCGAGGTAGAGACTTGGCGGCACGGCGCGGAACAGCACTTCCATGCTCTTGGAGAGGATGACGCCCTCGGTGAACTTGCCCGCTTCCTTGCGTGCGGAGAGCATCAGCGCCTTCTGCGCCGGCGAGAGTTCGCGGAACCTGGCGATCTTCTCCACTTCGTCCGGCGGCATCGACAGGCACACCCACCACTCGATCATGTTGAGCATGGGCTCTGCGGCGCGCGGCAGATCGTCGATGTTTTGCGTCGCCAGCCAGAACCAGGCGCCCAACTTGCGCCACATTTTTGTAATTTTCACGACATAGGGCGCGAGCAGCGGGTTCTTGGTGATGATGTGACCTTCGTCGGTCACGTTGACGATCGGCCGGCCCAGGTACTGGTCGCGCTCGGCGATGTTGTTCACCGTGCTGATCAGGCTGATGTAGGCGATGGAGAGCTGCGCGTTGTAGCCCTCGCGGGCATAGGTCGCCAGATCGACCAGCGTGATGTCGGCCTCGGGCCACGGCGTGCCGTCACGGTCGAACATCTCGCCGTCCGTGCCTTGGCAGAACATGTCCATCGCGTCCGCCATCTCCAGCAGCCGCACGCGCCGCATCTCGGGCAGCGTCGGGTCCTGGCCACGGGCGCGCAGCGCGTTGCGCACGTCGCGCGTGAGCACGGTGCGCTTTTCGGCCACGCAATGTTCGGCGGCGTCGAGGATGCACTGGCGGATCAGCGAGCGGTCGGCCCGCGTCATCCGCGCTTCTTCCTTGTCTTCGCCGCCCGTGATCATCAGCCGCGCTGTGATCTCCAGTTCGCCCAGCACGTCGCGCTGCTCGTCCGCTTCCATGGCCGAGGCATCGGGGGGCAGGTCTTCGTCCAGCGCGTCGGCATCGAGCGTCTGTACGTCGCTGGGCGTTTCGATCAGCCGGCGTGCGTCGGCGAACGGCGCCAGGCTGATGCCCGATCCGGGGGCCAGCTTGACCCGGTTCACGGTCAGGCCCAGGCGCCTGGCGAAGTCGCTGAACAGGCCGAAGCTGTTGCCGGCTTCCACGATGAAAAGCCGCGGCCGGTAGATGGCCGTCACCTGGTTCAGCAGGTTGTTGAGCGTGGCGGACTTCCCCGAGCCGGTGGGGCCAAATAGAAACAGATGGGCATTCATCTGCCGATCCAACCTGTTCAAGGGGTCGAACGTAATCGGGCCGCCGCCGCGATTGAACATCGTGATGCCGGGATGCCCCGTGCCCTGGGCGCGGCCCCATACTGGCGACAGGTTCGCCGCGTGCTGGGCGAACATCAGTTGCGTGTACCACCGGCGCCGGTCCTTGCCGGGGTTGTAGCAGCACGGCAGCCAGCGCAGGTAGCTGTTGAGCGGCGCCACCTCGTCGTCCTCGCGCACCGGCTGCAGGCCGGCGTTGAGCATCACGTTCGCGAGGTCCAGGCCGCGCCGATCCAGTTCCGCCTCGTCGCGCCCGCGTAGGTAGAACGCCAGAGTGCCCCGGTAGAGCTTGTGCGCGCTGCCGATCAGGGAGCGGGCTTCATGCACGTCCTTGAGCGTCTGCTCCGACGCCAGCGTCTCGCCCACAGCTTTCTTCGCCAGATGGTTGAGGTCCGATTCGAGGACGTCCTGCGGCGTGGCCACCATGGTGAGACACATCAAGGTGTCCTCGGGCATCTGGTCGAACAGCGTGTTGATCGCGTCCCCCTTGCGGGTCTCGCCGGTCAGGTGCCCGGTGCCGGGCGGCATGCGCAGCCGGTCGGTGATCAGCACGCGGTGCGGCATGCCGTCGAAGTACCAGGCCCCTTGCGCCACGTCCGAGCGCGGCTGCCCAAAGAACAGCCGCTGGCTGAAATCCCGCCCGCTCGCCAGCTCGATCTCGCCGGCCTCGCTTTCCTCGGTACTGTCCGGATAGCGCGCCAACGCGTAGAAGCGCTCCCGGTCCTCCACCCCAGGCCCGAGCAGCGTGGGGCGCGGGTTGAACCACCGCAGCAGCCAGTCGTGGACGTCGGCCGCGACCATGCGCCGGGCCTGGATGCCGGCGTTCGCCAGGCCGCCGCACAGGCGGTCGCAGACGATGCCCAGCATCTGCTCGGGTGTCTGGCCGCGGCGGTTTGCCTGTCCCTGTCCGCTCGCGCGGCGGTACACCACCATGCGCACGCGCCGCGTCTGGCCGCGCCAGCGCAGCCGCGTGACCACCGTGTCCTCGAACAGGCCGCCGGGCTTGGCCACAGCGCGCAGGTGGTGGCCGAAGAAGCGCAGGTAGAACTCGGTGAACGCCGAGCCGCGCGCACGTGGCTGCACGTAATCGCGCAAGGTCTGCATGTACTGGTCGAAGCTCGGTTCGTCCTGGGCATAGAGCTGGAGCACCCACGGGTTCTCGTCCAGTTCATCGAAGCTGTCCTGAAGCGCGTTTTCCAGGGCGTCGCGGGCATGCGCGAGCCAGCCGGGTTCCCGGCCTTCGGTGCCCAGCGGCACCAGCTCGTAGAAGGCGGCCACCGATTGGCCGTCCTCCAGGAGCATCGATTTCGACTCGGGCAAGAACTCCACCCAGGGCAGCAGTTCCACGAAGGACGGTGCGACGTCGTACAGCGCCTGCTCGTCGGCCACGGTCGCCGGCTTGCGGCCCTGGACCGCGGCGCCGGGTTCGGGGATGCCGGCTTGCTGCAAGGCCTCGACGTGGCGCTGCCAGCCGTCCGGCTGCTCGTCGGCGGCGGTGTCTTCGGCGCTGACGGCAGCCAGCTTCGGCCATGGAAGTTTCCACCGCATCAGTAGTCCTCCGTCCTCTCGCCAGGCATCGCGTACTGCACGCGCTGGTACAAGGGGAAAACCGTCGTGTAGCCCGGCACGGGAACGGGGTCGGTGCCGGCCAGGTGCGGGTACACGTACATCACGAGATCGGGATTGGGCAGACGCTGGAACTGGCGGTGAACCTCATTGCGCGCGGTGCGCGTGTAGCGCATCTGCTCGACAGGTGCGGCCTGCACGTCGGCGTCGGTCAGGGGCCGACGCAGGCTCTGGCGCGCATCGAGCAACTGGCGGCCGGCGTTCCGTCCGGCTGCGCCACCGCCGTCGCCGGCCTCCTGCTGCCAGATGTCCATCATCGTGCGGTCACCGTGGGTCAACAGCTTTTCCTTGCTGGTGGCGCAGCCGGCGAGCACCGCGACGGCGAGGGCCAGTGCTAGGCCACGGGCCAGGTTAGTCAAGTTCAAGGGCATGGCTTTCTCCTGCGCGGTGATCGACCTTGCGGCCTTCGGGATCGAAGTCGATGGCGAGCGGCTTTTCGAGGTGGACGGCAACCTTGGCGCCGGGTTGGACATAGACGGCGGCGAAGGCTTGGCCGTAGAGCTTGTTGACCCAGGCCGACATGTCCCGGACACCGCCCGCGAGAATCTGGCCGACCGCTTCTTGGCCGGTGATGCCCACGGTGCCGATGGAGCCGTCCGAGCCGACATAGGACATGCGGCCGCTGCCACTCTCGATGAGCGAGGCCACACCGGCACCGGCCGCGGTGATCAGGGCCTGCGAGCCGAGGTATTGCTGGGCGTTGCTGCGCCGCTCGCCGCTGACGCAAGGAATGCCGTGGGGATCGCTGATCCAGCCCAAGCCGTCGCGCTGTTGGTTGTTCTGCTGGTTGCCCTCGCGGTCTTCGGGGATCGTGCGAATCGTGCCGTCGTTGAAGACGAACGTGATGCTGCGCACCTGACCTCGCACGCACGAGAGCGTCCAGTCGCCCGAGGCGGTGCCGCTGAACACGGCGCCGGCCACGTCGGGAATGTCGATGCCATTGGCGGTCAGGTTGTCCGGCCCGACCAGAACTTTGAACGGATAGGGATCGTTGACCGTGCCGTCGATCGGCACGCGGCCGATCAGGGCCGTCATCGCCACCGATCCCATTAGCGTCGAGTTGGTCGGCACGGTATAGACCGGCTTGGCATTCTTGACCCCGGCGGCGCGGGCGCCCGCGTTGGCCACGGTTTCAGCGGTGGTTTCGAGCGTGCTCTGCGCCGGGCCGAAGCTCGTGGGGAAGCTCATGCCGCCGCTCGCGCCACGCCCCCCGTTGCGCCCCTCGGCGGGCTTTGCGTCGTCCGGCTCGACCCACCGCACGCCGCCCTCCATGCCGGCCTCGTCGCCGCCCTGCAGCCCCAGGCCCACGGGCAGGTCCGCATGGCCGCCGCCGCGCCCGCCGATGCTGTCCAGGCGCCGCTGCAGGTCGGCGAGCAGCCCTTCGGTCTGCTGGCGCGCGCTGGCCGCCTGCTCTTGGTCGCGGCGCAGGTTGGACCGCTCGGATTCGAGCGCCGAGTTGATGCGCTGGTCGATGGAGTTCTCGCGCTGGCGCAGCCGCTGGTTCTCTTCACGCTGCGACTTGTTGTCCGAGAGCGCGGTCTGAAGCTCGGTGCGCAACTGCTTCACTTGGGCAACGAGCGTCGCCACGGTGTCGCGCGGGGTGTCGCCTTCGATGCCCAGCGCCTTCATTTCCTCGGGCGTGAGCTGGGCGCCGTTGTCCGCCGCGGGTGGCGCCGTGCCGCCTCCACCCGAGAACAGCCGGATACCGGCGAACAGCACCAGGATGGCGACAGGGATCATCAGCCACTTGAGCAGGCCGTTACTGCGCATGGCGGGCCTCCTTGGCGTTCTCGTCGCCGTCCGGCTGCGGCAGATGCACGGCAGGGTCGAAGCGGTGAATCGCCGGCAGCAGCGACTGCGCGAGGCCGCGGCCGCGCGTGACCAGGTACAGCACGGTCGTGTCCTCGGTCGTGCCGCGCGGGCCCAGCGCCTCGTGCTGGAAGGTGGCGGTGAGGAAATCGCCTTGCAGCACGCGCGGGTCGAGCGCGACCCAGTCGGCGCCGGTGTTGGTGAGGCGCACGGCAGTCACCCATTGGTCTTCCAGGCGCCACGACGCGAGCACGGCCGCGCGCACCGGCAGCGTTGGCATCAGTGTGTCCAGGTCGAGGTCGCGGGGAAGGTTGACCCGCATGACGCCCGGAAGCGGCTCGACGGTGCGCAGCGGTGCGTAGAGGTTCTGCGCGGCGAAGCGCGTCAGCACGACAGGGACCGGAGTTTCGCGCCGCGCGGTCCGCGCACCTGCCTGGCCCTGGGCGCGTGCCGGGGCCTCGGCACTGTCGGCCTGCTCGCCATAGCGTCCCGGTGCGCTGTCACCCTCGACGATGCGCACCGGCTCCAGCTCGGCTTCCCCGTCCTTGGGCGGTTCGGCTGCGATGTCCAGCAGGATCAGCGCGCCCGTGTCGGCGTCCTGCAGTTGCAACCGCGTGGGCTCGATCGGCTCGCTGGCACGCAGGTACACCGCGCCGCCCGCACTCTGCACGCGCAGGCGTTTGCCCACGCCTGCGGGCACGCCCACGCGCACGTTCCGGTCGATGAATACGATGCGTTCCTGACCGACCTTCAGCGGCACTGCCAGTGGCATGCGTTCCCAACGCAGGATCTCCACCGCCTGGGCGACGGGTGCCGCGGCCACGGCCAGTAGCCCCAGCAGCGCGAGTACAGGATGCTTCATGGGGTGTTTCCTCCTTGAGGCGCTTGCGGATTCAGGTCACTCGGCGCCGGGCGCGCCGGCTCCGGTGCACTGATGCGCTGGGGCGCGCCTTCGTAGCAGTCCAGCGCCAGGCCGAACGGGTTGCGGGCGGGATCGACGTCCACCCGCGTGACCTTGATCGGATAGCGCACCAGGGCGCGTTTGACCTGCTCGGCGCCGTAGTACTCGTCCGCCGTGATGTCCAGCGTCACCACCCAGTCGCGATCGGATACGGTGCGCACGCGCGCCGTGGGGTCGTCGCCATAGCCGCGGCCGGGAATCTCGTAGATGCCGCGCACGCGCTGACGCAGCTCGCCCGTGGAGCGGCGGTAGTCATAGTCCGCCCGCAGGAAGGCCTGGCAGGACGGGGTGAGGTACGGCGAGAGCGTATGGAGGTTGCGCGAGTAGTCTTCTTCGCCATTGGTCGGCCAGCGGTTCAGCGTCTGGAACACGTAGAACGTGAACGCATAGACCGATTCGGGCGGCACTTCCCACCACTTGCGGGTACTGCCAGAGCGCAGGTCGGGCGGGACGTGGATGGTCAGGTCGCGCGGCGCGCTCCACCAGCCGCCGCCCATGACCAGGGCGACAATGACCAGCGCGCCCGCGCCCAGGCGCAAGGTCTTGATGTGCGCCTGCAGGTGGGCGATCTCGTTCTTGAAGCGGCTCATCGCATGCTCCTGCGGGTGGACCAGAAGCCCGAGCGCGAGATCAGCACGTGGCCGCCCACCCAGCCGGCCATCAGCGGATGGCGCGTTGCGATGCGCCACTGCAACTGTCGATACAGCCAGGTGTCGGGGCGCCCACGCTTGAGGCGGCGCAGGATGCCGCCGCCGATGAACACGCCCAAGGCCACGCCCAGGACAACGAACGTCGGTGCGATGGCGATCGTGCGGAACACCCACGAAAGCGGCGCGCCGACCAGCAGGCCGGCCGCGCCGGACAGGCCGCAGCAGATCCACAGCTCGTCGGCGGTGAGGCCGCGCACGACCACGGGATGGCGGTTGAGCCGGTGCGGAAGGAACGTGACCGTCCCGTCCGCACGGACGTGCTGCTGCTCGGACATACCGGCCTCGCTTACAGGATGCCGGTGGCTTCGGTGAGCAGCCAGATGCCGATCACGAGCAGCACGGCGCCGATGGCGACCGTGAGGCCGAATTGGCCCCACGTCTTGCGGCCGGTGTGGATCTCCGCGTAGGTGCCGTAGGCGTGGTAGCAGACGCCGATGAACATCGACGCCACCACCAGCAGGGCCACGAGCATGATGATGTCGTAGCCGTAGTTGCGGATGGTCTCCATGATGCCGTTGCCGGTGCCGCGCGTCGGGTTCTCCAACTGCGGCAGACCTTGCGCGAACGACAGTGCGGGCAGCGCGGCGGCGCCCAGGGCCACGGCGGCGCGCTGGGCAAAACGGGAAGTGAGGTTGCGGTTGTGCATGGTCGGGCCTTTCATGTCAGGACAGGAGGAAGAAACTCAGGACGAGGTACATCGCGACGAAGCGGATGCAGACGCCGAGGAACTGGCGCTGGTTGAGGCGGCTCTCGGACCACCCCACATAGGCCGTTCGGATGGCCCAGACGCCCCACACGAGCAGGACCGCGAACACGACGCCGACCAGGACGGTCGCCATCGCGGAAGGCGCGATACCGCTGTTGGCTTGAAATGCCGAGACCTGGGCGCCGTTCATTGCTCGCCCTCCGCAGTCGTCTTCGGCGATGGCGAAGCGGCCCGCTCGGTGCGGTAGTCGCCGGCCAGTTCGGAGGGGTCGCGCGGCTGAGCGCGTGATGGCGTCAGGTGGAACTGGATGCCGGCGCGCACGCGCGCCAGGTCAGCCAGCAGCCGTGGGTAATCGAAGTGGTAGCGCTCGCCCGGCTGGATGGGGGCATGCGCGGCGCTGTCCGCGACGGTGCGTTCCAGCGCGTCGAGCTGGCGCAGCGCGGCGACCAACTCCTGGCGCTGCGCCGGGGACTCGGCCAATGCCATCGGGGACTGGCCCAGCACGAGGGCCGTCACGAAAAAAGTGGGCACGCCGCGATGCGCGGCGCGCAGCCAGATCGAAGCCACCATCGCGCCATTCCTGTGTGATCAGCAATGGGTTGATCGTGGAGATCAGGGCTGTTTCAGGCCGCAAACAATAGGAACTGGCGGACGACCGGATTGGGCATGCTGCGAGCGAACCTACAAAAGCACGGGTCGCGCTTCGATTATTGCGTTTTTCGAGTATTTCGAATATGATCGGCTCTGCAACCGTTTTCGCTTAGGAGCTACCCATGACCACCGCCACTGCCCAATCCAAGATGACCCTTCCCGCCGCGGGAGAGGTGAAGGCAGCCGTCCAGGGTCAACGTGCCTTGGCGGCTTACCTCGCAACCCAGTTCGAGACGCAGCACATCCAGATCTTTGATGACCACAAACAGGCTCATCAGGTGGAACTGCCTACCTCGGCTTTACGCCTGCTGGTCGACATCCTGGCCGAGTTGGCCGATGGCAATGCAGTAAAGGTGGTGCCCGTCCATGCAGAGCTGACGACCCAAGAGGCGGCGGACTTGCTCAACGTGTCCCGTCCCCATTTCGTCAAGCTGCTCGAAGATGGGGTGTTGGCATTTCATCGCACCGGCAAGCACCGCAGGGTGAGGTTCGCCGATCTGATGCAGTACAAGGAAGCGCGCGAGCGCGCCAGTGAGCAGGCGATGGCCGAACTCGCTCAGCAGTCGCAAGAGTTGGGAATGGGATACGAATGAGGCATTCCCCATTCACCGCCGTCTACGACGCGTGCGTTCTATATCCCGCGCCACTGCGGGATTTCCTGATGTGGCTCGGCCTGTCTGGCCGCTTCCGGGCGCGGTGGAGCCAAGCCATTCATGAGGAGTGGAAACGCAACCTGTTGATCAACCGCCCCGATCTCACCCGGGTTCAGGTCGACAGGACGTCGGATCTCATGGACCGGGCAATTCCGGACGGCTTGGTGGAGGGCTACGAAGCGCTCGTGGCAGGCCTGACATTGCCCGATCCGGACGACCGGCACGTCCTGGCTGCGGCGATTCGCTGCGGTGCGAGCGTGATTGTGACGTTCAACGAACGGGATTTCCCGAACGATCTGCTGGCTCCGTACGGCATCGAATCGCAGCACCCCGATGAGTTTGTGGACAACCTACTGGATCTGGACGCGGCCGCCGTGGTGTCGGCTGCGCAGCGCCAGCGTGCCCAACTCAAGCATCCGCCGATCGAGGTGGACCGCTATCTCGAAATCCTGCTGCGCCAGGGCCTTGTGCAAACGACCAAGGTGCTGGCGACCTATCGCACCATTCTCTGACCCGCCGAGAGCCACGGATGACCAAGAATCCTTCATCAGACGCCACTTTGCCGAAAGGCATCCATCGAAGCTGGAAGCTGCCGGACACGTCGCTGGGCGCCCTGTGGGATTCCATCGTCATGGACGAAGCTCTCAAGAAGCAGTTGCTGTCACAGGCGATCGTCAACTTCACGGTGCGCCCCAAGGTGGAGCGCACGGTACTCCCCCTGCACGGCGTGATCTTGTTGGTCGGCCCGCCGGGGACTGGGAAGACCTCCTTGGCACGGGGCTTGGCGCATCGTGTGGCCGAATCTTTTTCTTCTGCGAAGTTTCGATTGCTGGAAGTAGAGCCTCACACGCTGACGAGCTCTGCAATGGGAAAGACTCAACGCGCCGTGGCAGACCTGTTCTCGCAATCGATCGCAGAATCCGCAGCGGCGGGCCCGACGATCGTCCTTCTGGACGAGGTCGAAACGCTTGCGGCTGATCGAGCCAAGCTCAGCCTGGAAGCCAACCCGGTTGATGTGCACCGGGCCACCGACGCGGTGTTGGTGCAGTTGGACATGTTGGCCGAACGCAACCCGCATCTGCTGTTCGTGGCCACCAGCAACTTCCCACAGGCCGTCGACAGTGCCTTCCTATCTCGTTGCGACATGGTGATGGAGGTGCCACTGCCCGGCAAGGATGCCTGCAAGCAGATCCTGGTGGACTGCCTGAATGGCCTGGCAAAGACATTTCCGGGGATTGGCAAGCTTTCCTCGGCTCACCAGTTCGACGCGTGCGCTGGCGAGTGCGTCGGATTGGATGGTCGGGCCATTCGCAAGGTCGTAGCCAACGCCCTCGCGGCCGACCCGCAAGTGGCTATCGATCCGAACAAGCTTTCCGTAGAGCACCTGCGCAGTGCGATACGACAGGCAACGCAAATGCGCCTTCAAGGAGGGAAGCAAAAATGACCACCGTTGTCAGCCGGACGTTTCGCAGCTCGCCGCACCGCGATGCGTTGCAGACGTGGGATGCCATTGTCGAACTGCTCACTCAGGGCAAGGACGGCACGGCTCGCTCTGAACTCAGGGCCGTGGCGGGCGTGGCCGCCAGCTTGATCGCCGACCAGGCACCCAAGAGCGCGCCCATCGTTGCGACATGCGATGGACCACGGACCAGGATCTACTGCCTCTTCGACGAAGACGCGATCGATGGTGATGATGCCAACGAAGAAGTCTTGGGGTTCGAGCCGTTGAAGGGAGACTGGGGAGTCTCGCTGCCGTGTCCGAAGGAGCAGCTCGGCTGGGTGCAAACCGCGCTCAAAAAGCACAGTTCTCGCATCATTGCACGGGACTTGAGCCAAGGAATTGCCACGCAGGCGCAGGCCGATGCTGGACAAGCGCTGTCGCTCGACCTCGGAGGTTTCCTCAAGTCATGAGCACCGTCGCCACCTACTCGTACACGCACTCGGTTACCTATGTGACCGACAACATCCTCAAGAGCTTGAAAGACATCATCCTGCTCAGTGGGCTGGACCCCGAGCACTTCGCGGATCGCTGGGAGAGCAATACCCGAGCCATCAAGACGTGGCTCGGGACCGGTGATCTGCGCAAGGTGATTCTGGAGATCTACAACCCGGCAACCGACAAACTCGTGACCCGATGGGATATCGACATCGTGTATGGGTGGTCCGATGGCGACGGCAGCTTCTGGACAGATACCGAGCAGTTGAAGTACGCGATCAAGAAAGCTGGGCTGCTGCCATCGCAGGCCAAGTACAAGTTAATGCTCGATACAAAGCCAGGGCGGCCTGATGTGGAGGGGTGGAGCAAAGGAAGTTATCGCTCGACGGATGGAATGGTCAAGCAGAGCCTAGGCTCGACTGTCGAACACAGCGGCCTGGCGGGTCAGGCCGGATATTGGAGGCAACGCTGATGCTGTCGATCGATGAAGCTTTTCGCAAGTTCAAGTCGCGTCTGGAACTCAACGAACGCGAACAGAAGAATGCCTCGCAACGCCAGAACGAAGTGCGGGACTACCTGCAGACCAAGTTCGGCATTGCGCGCAGCTTCCTGACCGGGTCCTATGCTCGATACACGAAGACGAAGCCGCTCAAGGATATCGACATCTTCTTCGTGCTGAAGGACTCGGAGAAGCATTACCACGGCAAGGCCGCATCGGTAGTGCTGGATGATTTCCACTCTGCATTGGTGGAGAAATACGGTTCGGCGGCCGTGCGCAAACAGGCGCGCTCGATCAACGTGGATTTCGGTGTTCACATCGACGCGGAGGACAACACGGACTACCGGGTGGTCAGCGTGGATGCGGTGCCCGCATTCGACACCGGCGACCAGTATGAGATCCCCGATACGGCGTCCGGAAAGTGGATCAAGACGGACCCGGAGATCCATAAGGACAAGGCGACCGCAGCGCACCAAGCCTATGGCAATGAGTGGAAAGGTCTCGTGCGCATGGTGAAGTACTGGAACAACAATCCCAAGCACGGCGATCAGAAGCCGGTGAAGCCCTCGTTCCTGATCGAGGTAATGGCCCTTGAGTGTCTTTACGGCGGCTGGGGAGGATCGTTCGATCGCGAGATCCAGTCGTTCTTTGCCACGCTTGCCGATCGTGTTCATGACGAGTGGCCGGATCCCGCCGGACTTGGCCCGGCGATCAGCAACGATATGGATGCCGCGCGCAAGCAGCGCGCGCAGCAGCTGCTGTTCCAGGCGAGCCAGGACGCAAGCATCGCCATCGACCACGCGCGTCGTGGTCGCAATATCGAAGCGCTTCGCGCCTGGCGCGCACTGTTTGGCCCCAAGTTCCCACTGTCCTGATTCCATCGGCTTCCATACACGTCCCATCGAGGTACAGCATGTCCCAGTGGTCGCTTTCCCAGCTCCTGTCGTCCCTGCATGAAGACATCCAGCAGCGCTTGTCCGTAGTACGCAAGACCTTCGGTCACCCGGGTACGAAGGGGGATGCGAGCGAGAACGTCTGGATCGACATGCTGGATACCTATCTGCCCAAACGGTACCAGGCGGCGAAGGCGCATGTGGTGGACAGCCTGGGGAACTTCAGCCAGCAGATCGATGTGGTGGTGTTTGATCGGCAATATTCGCCTTTTATCTTCACCTACGAGAACGAGACGATCATTCCAGCCGAAAGCGTGTACGCCGTGTTCGAGGCCAAGCAGACGGCTGACGCGGGGCTTGTGGCCTATGCCCAGGAGAAGGTCGCCAGTGTGCGCAGGCTGCACCGCACGAGCCTGCCGATCCCGCACGCTGGCGGGACCTACCCAGCGAAGCCGTTGATTCCGATTCTGGGTGGCTTGCTCACCTTCGAGAGCGAATGGAGTCCTGCATTGGGCCCATCCATGGACAAGGCGCTGAACGCAAACCTCACCGAGGGGCGTCTGGACATCGGATGCGTTGCCGCCCACGGGCACTTTTTCTATGACCAAGCCAGCGGCGCGTACAGCTACACCAACGAAAACAAGCCGGCGACCGCGTTTCTTTTCAAGCTGATCGCGCAGCTTCAGTTCAGTGGAACGGTCCCCATGATCGATGTGGAGGCTTACGGTCAGTGGTTGACCAAGTGAGGGGTCGCTGTGGCAAGCATACGTTCGGAGTACCACCGGTTCCTGGCGCACTTGACGCAGCGGCACGTGCACGACGACGTGCGCCGGCTGGCGCACCTGGTGCTCGATCACCTGCAGCCACTGGCCGAGGTCGGTGCTGCACGCCGGGGGCGCTCCACGCGCTTGGCGCCGCTGGCCATCGCGCATCTGGCGCAGATGCCTGTCGCCTACGACGGGGACGCGCGCGGCCCCGAAAACGGGCCGGCGCTCGGGCGACTGCACCAGCTCGAAGTCGGGCCGTTTCGAGGATTCATGCGGCAGGAGACGTTCGACCTCAGCCATGACATCACCTTGGTCTACGGTGCCAACGGCACCGGCAAGAGCAGCTTCTGCGAAGCCTTGGAAGTGGCGATGCTCGGTTCGATCAGCGAAGCGCAGGCCAAGCGGGTCGACCAGCGGACGTACTGCAACAACGCTCGCCTGCGCCGCCACATCGCGCCAGTCCTGTCGTCTACGGCGGCGGGCGAGGCGCAGGCCGTCCAGCCCGACGAAGCTGAGTATCGCTTCTGCTTCATCGAGAAGAACCGCCTCGACGATTTCGCCCGAATCGCCGCGCGGACCCCGAGCGATCAGCGCCAGCTCATCGCCACCCTGTTCGGCGTGGACCAGTTCAGCGAGTTCGTGCGCGGCTTCAACCCCTCGCTCGATCAGGACCTGATGCTTGCCGGCGTGCAGGCGGCGCAGCTGGCGCAGCGTCGCCTGCAGTTGGCGAACTCCGAACAGACCATCGCCGCCTACCCGCAGAAGATCGCAGCGGTCGAGGGCCTGGAACAAGCTTTGGCGCAGCGCATGTCACCTGGCGCGACCTATCAAACCTGCGTGGACTGGCTGCTGGGTACGCCGCAGCAGCAAGGACGGCTACCGTATGTCCAGGCTCAGCTGGACGCCAACCCGCCTGCCATTCACGAGGTGACCCAGGCCCGCCTGCAAGCGTTGCTGGCAGAGGCCTACCGCGTCCAGGGACTGTGGCAAGCGTCTTCCGCGCAACTCGCGGCCCGCGCCGGCGAGGTGTCGTACGCGAAGCTCTACGAGGCCGTGCAAGCGTTGGCGGACGGGGCGACCGCGTGTCCGGCATGTGGAACCGAACTGGCCGCCGTGGCGCAGGACCCGTTCGCCAGGGCGCGAATGGGCCTGGAGCAGCTCGCGCAACTGGCCGTCCTGCAGCAGCAGGAGGCCGGGCATCGGACGCAGTTGAGCGAGGCGGTCCGAGCGCTGTGTGACGAAATGCGCCGCGTGGTGGCGGCGGCTGGGGTCGCTTGTCCTGCCGAATCGCAGGCCGCGGGCCTGCCACTGCTGCCTCCCACGTCGGCGGGCAATTGGCTCGGCGGCGGGGTGAATGGGGACCAGCGCGCCTGGCAAGCCCTCTTACGGATCGCACAGATCATCGAAGGCTTCGACGCGCAGGCGCGCGACGTGAATGCCCAGCGCGGCGCGATGGCCCAGGAGCGGGACCGCCTGCAACAGCATCAGCTGGAGATCGAACGGCTGCGGACCATGCGCACGACTGCGGATCAGGAGCTGGCGGCCGCCCGCCAAACCGTGGCCCAATTCGACGACGCGAACCGCGGCCTGATCCAGGCGGCCACGGACGAAATGCCGGTGGTGGTGCACCATCAGCGGGTCAAGGCCGCCTACGACGGCTTCCTGCCCGAGATTCAGGCATACCTGACCGCTCTGCCGGGGGTTCTGCTACAGGGGCTGGGAGACCAAGCCCGCCATCTCTACAACGCATTCAACCGGGCCGATCCGCCCGGCGATCTGCTGCACGCGCTGTGGTTGCCCGTGGCCGAGAACGGCAAGATCGAGGTGGAGTTCGCCGGCGAGCCGGGCGCGCGCTACGACGCGTTGATCGTCTTCAGCGAAGGGCACATCAAATGCCTGGGCCTGGCGATTCTGCTTGCCAAGAACCTCGCGCAGGGCTGCCCCGTGGTCATATTCGATGACGTCGTCAACGCGATCGACGACGACCATCGCGATGGCATCTGGCGTACCTTCTTCGAGGACGGTTTGCTCCACGGCAAGCAGGTTATCCTCACCTCGCACGCAGAGGAGTTCCTGCACCGCATCCAGCAGGAGTTGGGCGTGCGCCGCGCCGCGGCCATTAAGCGCTACAAGTTTCTCCCGCATCAGGGAGAGCACGAACTGCGGGTCGACAGCGACCCGCCAGCGAAGAACTATGTTCTTCTGGCCCAGCAGGCGTTGGCGGCTGACGAGAAACGCGAGGCACTGCGTCAGGCCCGGCCGGCGCTGGAGAGTCTGACGGACCGCCTGTGGACGTGGCTGGGTCGGCGGGCGGACGGCCGGATCGACATCAAGCTGAGCGGGCCCCGCGCGCCTTGGGAGCTGAACAATAAATGCACCAAGTTGCGGTCGGCCGTCGAGCGTATCGCGGCGCAACATGCGGGTGCGCCGGATGCCGTAGGGGCGTTGGTCCGGCTGCTCAATGTCAGCGGTACGAGTATTGAATGGGGTTACCTCAATAGCGGTGTGCACGACGCTCAGCGCGATCATGAGTTTGATCGGGCGACGGTAAGAACGGTCGTCGAGGCGGTTACGGCGTTGGATGCTGCTCTTGATACCCTGCAGAACCGATGAACGGCACACGGCTTTGCAGAGCCGTGCCGCCCGTGTCACCTCATAAGTACTTCTTGAAGCTGCCTGCGGTCAGGCTGACTGCCATCCCCAGCAACGCCGCGCTGGGCAGCAGGATGACCAGAGGATGCACCGATATGGGCAGAGCGAGATAGGTGACCCAAGGCAGCACGGCCAACGGCATCAGGCTGGCCTTCGCGCGGTGGTAGATGAAGCCGGATTCGCGGCCCGCGCCGAACCGGCGCACATCCCGTCGCACCAGGCCGTCAATCAGGCCGACGAATGCCGCCGTGAGGATCAGCGGCAGCGTGAGCACCAGGACCAGCAGGCGCACCAGGAAGGTGAGCGTCGTGAAGGCCGCAGCGATCAGGTAGCTTTCGGCCCAGACATAGACTTGGCTGATGTAGTAGCGGAAGTTGCGGCTCTGCCCGTGGCTGGGCGCGCGGACGCGCTCGGCGGTCTGGCTCATGCGCTCCAGCAACCCCGAGCGCACGAACACCCACTCGTACCCGGTATCCACCAACTCGTGCGCCGTGCGCCCGGGCTCCTGTACCACCACGCTGCGCGTGAAGTGGTTGGACAGGTGCCCGAGTTCGTACCGCAGCATCTGCTGGGAGTGGCGCCAGCCCTGGTCCTTCCAGAACAGGTGCATGCCGGCGCACTCCACCACGATCGAGAACAGCAGCGAGCCAATGAGCACCCCGAGCAGCCGGAACGGTAAGGTGATGGTGCCGACGATCAAGCCTTGGCGATGGTTCTGCTCCCGCTGCGCGGTCGAGGCGGCATCCTTCATGGCACGGCCTCGTTGCCCGCGCCATCGTCGGCGCCGGTGGCCACCGCGCCGGGCTCGGCCGCAGCGGCATCGTCCAGCAGGTCGTCGGGCAAGGCCGCATCCTGCAAGGCCGACGAGCTGGTGAACTCCCACCACTGCGTGGCCTCGCTGTAGCTCTGGCGCATGTACCCGGCCAGTTGCTGCAGGTCCGCCGGCATCACTTCATCCGGGTCCGGCGCCGGCAGCGGCATACGCACCTTCCAGAGCTGGCCGCCCTGCAGCAGCGCGAAGCACTGGCCCTTGGGCAGGCCGACGACGTGTGACGGCTCGATCATCGGCACGCTGGCCATGCTGATGCGGTCCTGGGTGTTCGACGTGAAATCCGTCGCGCCGCGGATGTCTGAGCTGTCCGTCGCGCCCGAGACGATGGTGGTTGTATAGACCTCGACCTTCGGCAACTGCCTCGTCAGCAGTTCCGCGGTGGCCGTCTCGCGCACGCGCAACATGAATAAATTGTTGAAATTCCCGATCACTTGGCCGGCCTTCGCGCGATTTCCGATGCGGGCCTCGATGTCCGAGAGCGTCTGCGTGTACGCCGTGACTTGCAGGCCGGCACCGCCGCCCTTGTTGATGAGCGGGATGAATTCATCGCCCATCAGTTCATTGAATTCGTCCGCGTGCACGTTGATCGGCACGCGAGCGCCAGCCACTGCGCCGGGCAGGCCATCGTCGATTCCGTGCTTGTAGATGTGTCCGGCCACCGAAACCAGGTCAGAGAACATCGAATTGCCGACCGCTGCGGCGACCTCGGCGTCAGACAACGCATCCAGACCCACATAGACGATGGCCCGCTTTCGGATGACCTGCATCCAGTCGAAGATCGGGCGCGGGTCGGCCAGGTCGGAGTAGTTCGGCGCCAGGAGCTGGGCGATCTTGCCGCTCGTGAGCTTTTCCAGCAGCGGCAGCAGCGATGCAACGATCTTGTCGAAGTAGGTCTTGTCGTAGCGCACCGCCGAGCGCAGGCCATCGAGCACAGGGTCGTAGTTGCGCGCCTGGGAGAGGTATTGCTCCAGCGCCACCACACGCTTCTCGCGCCCGATCATGTTCCTTGGGATGTTCTTCTCGTTGAGCTTGGCCTCGATCTGGACGATCACCTCCCAGGCCTTGGGCTCCGTCTTGGCAAAGTAGTGCTGGGCGTACTCAATGAACAGCGCGTCGATGTTGATGACGTGGCGCTGGATCAGCATGTAGTCCGGGCGCTGCCCCAGTTCCACCAGGGCGCGGGCGATGATGTTCACGAAGCGCCATGCGAACTCGCGGAACGCCGCGCTGTTGCCTTCGCCGGAGAGCTGCCCCGCGATGCGTGTCGCCACTTCCGAGATCCGACCGAAGCGGCCCACGGCGTTGTAGCGGGCGCTGATTTCCGGCCAGCCCAAGTGGAAGATGTAGAACTCGCCTTCGCGGCCAGCGCGCTGGGCTTCGACGTACATCCGTTTCAAGAGATCGGCATCCCCCTTGGGGTCGATGACGATGACGACCTCATGCTCGCCGGCAGCATTCCTGCGACGGATGTCCTGCGTGACGAACAACTCGGCCAGGCGCGTCTTGCCCACCCGCGTGGTGCCCAGCACCAGCGAGTGCCCGACGCGCTCGCCCAGCGGCAGGCTGACGTCCACTTCGTCGGGCTCGATGCCGTGCAGCCTTGGCAGGCCGCCGACAGGCGGCAACGGGCGCACGGGGTTGAAAGGCGCGTCCCAGCCGGTGAGCTTCGGCAGGCGCGAGAGCGGCAATGGCGCGAACTCCAGCCGTTCCTCCAGGCGCCTGGTCAGCCGGTAGGCCGGCGTCGGCTCGACGTAGCGGCGGAACTCGGGCCGGTACGTCTGCATCAGCCGATGCGTGTGCTTCTGCTCCCAGAGAAAGCCGCGCCCCACGAATAGGCGCTGCTGGCTGACCGGCACGTCCTTGCTGGTCATCACGTAACGCGGCAGACGGCGGATGTTGCGCCGGTAGCGCAGGATGATGCGGGCATCGCGGTAGCGGATCGCGCCGTAGGCGCCGAACGCCAAGGCGCTGCCGATGCCCATGGCCGGGCTCAGCGCGAGCGACCATGGGGCCACCAGGCACAGAAACGCGGCGCCTGCACACGCCGCGACGGTGTATAGCTCCACCGCTGGGCGTAGCAGAACCTCGACCGGCTGTTTGCCCGACATGGCTTCATTGCTCGATGCCGGTGGCCGTGATCAGCGCCGGGTAGTGCCGCAGGCCCAGGCGATCGGCCAGGTCGTCGCCGGCCACGGGCGCGAGCGGCACGCCCGGCACCAGGGCGCGCAGCCGCGCCAGGCCCTGCGCGGTCTCGACGTTGACGACCAGGCCGACCGCGCCACGTTCGCGCAAAGCGGCGGCGCGGCGCTGCAACCAGGCCCGGGAAGCCTCGTCGTCGCCGATGACCACGAACGGCCGCAGGCCGGGCGCTTCGATCACCCGTCGCGCGACGGTGCCGGGCGTGAGCTTGGCGCTGCGCACCGGCAGCATCGCGGCTTCGTCCGCCCGTGTGGCAGGAACCTGGGGCGTCGGGATGGACGGCCGCGCCGGTGCGTTGGCGCGCGGCTGGAGATTCAGGGCTTCGTAGTACGGCAATGCCGACGTGCCGCCACGGTCCTCGACAACGATCAGTGGCTCGCCGGCACGCGAGGCCAGCGGCAGGCCTGACAGCAGCATGAGTAGGCCCGTGAACGCGAGATGGGCGGGATGGGGTTTCGTCATGGGGAGGTCTCCTGGCGCGCCGCGAGGACCGCGGCGGCTGGTCGCGTGCCCTGCACGCGGGCAAGGTGGCGCGACACGCTGCGCCGATAGCGGGCGGCGGGCTCGCCGCCTGCGGGGCGGTGGTAGCGGCCGATCGCCAGCAGCCAGTCCTCGCCGGGGGTGTGCTGCTCCTTCAGGATCTCGGCGGCAACGGCCAGGTTGCGATACGGATCCAGCAGGTCGCACGCGCCGGTAAAGCGGTGCTTGTGGTAGCCGAGGTTGATCTGGCCCAGGCCCGCATCAATGCGCGTGTGCGGCGTGGCGCGCATCGCCTGCTGCAGGCCAGCGCAGGCGTCGGCGCGCGTGGCGAAGCGGCGCGACTGGCCGGCGACGTTGAGGGACCACGGCCACGGCACCAGGCGCCCGTTGCGCCGGATGCCGCTCTCCTGCAAGGCCACGGCGTAGAGCACGGTCGAGGGGATGCCTGCGCGCTGGGCGGCAAGCTGGTAAGCCGGTGGCGGAACCTCCTGGGCCAGGGCGGCAACGGCATACAGGCCGGCAGTGAGCACCAGTGCGCGCAGGGGCATGGCTACGGCTGGCGCTGCCATTGGCCGTTCACTTCGCGCACGGCGGCGGGCAGATCGCCGGGCAGGCCCAGTGACAGCCAGCGGCCGCCGTCGTGGTTGAGCGTGATGCTGCCGGCGCGCACGCGCGCCGGGTCGATCTGCGCGCGCTTGGCCCAGTCGCGGATGCGCGCGTCATCCTGGCGGCTGCCCACCATGTACAGGTCGAACTCCGCGCCCGAGGATTGCAGGCGCTGCACGAGCTGTCCGCAGGCTGCGCAGCCGTCCTTGACGAACACCGCCATGCGGCCGCTGCCGCGCAAGGGACTGCTGGATGGGCCGGCGCCCGGCTTGTCGTCGGGCAGGTTCACGCGCTGCATCCCCGGATTCAGGCGCTGCCAGGCCTCGTCGTAGGCGCGCTGGTAGGCGAGCAGCTTCTCGACGCGGCGCGCTTCCACCTGCACCTGCAGTTCCGCATAGCGGCGCCGTTCTTCGTCCGTGCGAGCTTCGATGCCCAGGGCGGACAGCGGGTCCAGGTTGGGCGAGTAGATACCCAGCGGCCCATCCATCAGCTCGCGGTAGCGTGCCCATTCTTGTGGCTGCAAGCCCCATTCGGTTGCCACCCGGTCGTCCAGCACGCGGGCGGCCAGCGGGCGCTCCTGGCTCTGTGCGTTGCGCGCCGAGGTCGTTGCGGGCTGCTGCGCCCAGGCGGGCCATTGCGACGACGCCACCAGGACCGCGAAAAGGAGGATCGACGGCTTCATGGGGTGCTCCGGTCAGGGAATCGCCACGCGGCGGGTCTGGTTGCCGGCCTGGAACACTGCGGTGTTGCCCTCGATCGCCTGCAGGCGCCACGGGCCGACCGCATCCCCGGGCAGCAGCACCTGAAGTTGGGCGGGCGTGAAGTCCCCGATGCTCGGCGCGACGGACACGCTGCGCTGGCCGGCGCGCAGTTCGGCGCCGACGACGCGGAATGGCAGCGGCGGCAGCTCGGTCTTGGAGGCGGCGGACGTGCGCGATGCGCGCCGCTGGGCGGGTGCGGTGGCACGCGCGGCGGCTTGGCGCGCCTTGATCTGCTCGACCTCCGCGCGCAGCGCCTGGAGGTCGTCGGCCGCTGCGTAGCCACTGAGAGATTTCTCGACCTGGGCCGCGCGTGCTTCCAGAATCTGGCGGGTGTCTTTGAGGTCAGCGTCCGTCGCGACGGCCGGGCGCTGCTGGATGGCCTCGATCGTCTCGGCCAAGCCAGTTGCCTGCGCTTCCAGGCGTTGCAGGCGGGAATCCAGCCGCTCCTGGTCGGCCTGGTCGCTGAGGGCCTGGTAGCCCAGGGCCGCCAAGACGCTGAGGAAGATCAACCAGAGCCACATCAGGCTCTGCACCACCACGGCGGCGGTCGATCGCTGGGCAGGTTGCGGGGCGTTCATGGCTGGCCTCCCGAAACCATGGGTGCCAGCGGGAACGTCTGCACCGCCTCGGTGGCGGGTGGCTCGGATGGGGACTCGGCGACCGCGCGATCGCCGGGCCGCTCGAAGCAGATTTGCCGTGCGCGGTCATCCGCGTGCAGTTCCCAGGCCGGGCCAGCCAGCGTGAGCAGCGCATCGCGCAAGGTCATGGGGCCGAGGTGCAGGTGTACCGCCGGCAACGGCAGCGCGTACAGCTCGATCACGGCATGCGCGGTCTGGCACAGGCCATAGCCGCTGCGTTTGAGCACGTGCCGAAGCCCATCCCCGACCGTGGCGCGGGCATCCTCGGGCATGGACACGTCGATGGTCTGCAACAACAGGTCGCGCTGCGCCGCCATGGGTGCCAGTTCGACCAGTGTGTAGCGGGCGTAGCGCACGACCGGGATGTACTCGGAAGCCTCGGGTTCAGGCGCGGCCAAGACTTCCGCGATGGTGTCGGGCGCGACCGGCGCAGTCGTCGTCGCGCAGCCACCGGCCAGCACCGACCACAGCAGGCCGAGAAATCCCGCCAGAAGGCGGCGTTCGGGATAGTGAAACCACGGTGGAGAGGGGCACATAGCTCGGCGTCCTGAAACATCCAGCCCTCACCATCGCCGCTCAGGCCGCGAGCGGCAGCAAACAATGCGAACCAGGCAGCGTCCGATTTACCGGGAGCGGCAAAAAAAACGGCCCCGAAGGGCCGTAAGTGGAACGTGTCATGCGGCGACAAGCTGCCGGGCCAGTGCGACCTCGACGGAATCACCGTCCTGGTTCAGGACATCGAGCCCGGATTCGGGCACGTCGCCCGAGGTGGACTGCGAGACCATGATCTTCTTGGCCATCAGCTCCAGGCAGGTCATCTGCGAGGAACCGGCGTAGCCGAGGTAGATCACACGCACGGGCTGCTTCTGCCCGATGCGCCAGGAGCGGCGTGCCGCCTGCTGGAGCGAGTACACGTTGTAGCCCGACTGCATGAACACGATCGTCGGGAACTCCAACAGGTCCAGCCCCGTCTTGACCAACTCGGGGTTGGTGATGAGCACGTCGATGCCACGGTCCAGTTGCTCGGCGATCCAGTCTTCGCGGCGGCTGGCATCCACGCTCGCGCGCAGCACCGCCACCTTGAAGCCTTCCTGCTCCAGCAACACCTTCAGGCGCGACGTGGTGTCGCGCGTGCCGGTATAGACCGTGTAGGCCAGGACCTTGCGGCCCTGCGCCTTCTCCTCTTTGCAGATGTCGATCAGCTCACGCTCCTTGGGGCTGATCTCGAACTCGTTGAACTGAGCCGGGACAAACGCCAAGGTGTTGCGCGTGCGCGGATGCACCACGGTCTCCGACCGGAAGCAGCAATCCGGCCAGGCCAGCAGCACGTTGAGGACCACACCCAGCAAGGTCGTATCGCGTCGCGCCAGAGCCTGTTTCAGCTCGGCGGTCAGCCGACCCGCCAGATCGCGGTAGGCCGCGGCTTGCGCCGTGTCCATCGCGACTTCACGGAACTCCTCGTCATACGGCGGCAGGACGTTGCCGCCGATGTCCTTGAGCTTGAGGAAGATCGTGAATGGCAGGATGCAGCGCAAGACGCCCTTGGGGCCGAAGCCCGGGGCCTTGACCGTGCGCACCGATACCTTGGTGCCCTTGGCCGTCTTGTGCGCCGTGCCGGTGCTCTCGGAGTAGATGTCCTTCAACACCCCGTGATCGCGCATGAACGCCATCGCAGCCGAGGTCATGCTGCCGCTCGTGGTCGGGCGGTAGCCGTCTTCGATCATCCGCCCCGGAAGGGCTCGGAACAGCAGGTGAAAAAGATCATCACCGTAGCCGCCCATCAGCGTGCCAGTCAGCAGCAAGGTCTTGCGAGCCTTCGCCGCCAGCACGCCCATGGCCTGGCCCTGGGCACTGCCCCCGTTCTTGTACTCATGCGCTTCATCAGCGATGAGCAGGTCGAACGTACCTTGCGGCAAGTACCTCTTGATGAACTCCGAGGGTTGATAACCGCCCTCGCCAAAGCCGAACTCCATGTTGGCCATCGCACGTTCCATGCGCGTGGCTTGACGGTCGGAAAACACCAGCTCGCCGTTGCCATCCATGAGGTTGATGAACTCGTGGATGTTGTCGCCCAGCATCGAGGCCAGGAAGCCGTCACCGAACTTCTGCATCAGCTTCTGCGCAGTGACTTCCCCGATGGTCGGGATGCGCTTCAGGGCTTTGAGGACGGCCGAGGACTGGTCGCTGCCGGACAGGCTGCGCGGGCGGATCAGCGTCCACAGGGGCGCAGCGCAATGGCTGCACTTCCTGCGGTACTCCTCGGCTTCGAGCGCGACCGGGTTGACCGGCTCGCCGTCGAGGTCGGTGATGACCGTGCCGCAGTCCGGGCAGGCCGCCACGTCGCCGTGGCGGGTGCGCCGCTGGGTGAAGACGGGCTTCCAGTGGAAACCCATCCGCATCCTGACGCGCCCCAGGACGAAGAACTCCTGGCCCGTGGGCTGCACGCCCAACTGCTCACGCAGCTTGAGGAGCTTGACGAGCGTATCCGGCCCATTGAGCACCCATACCTTGGCGCCGGCCACCGTCTCCTGGATCTCCCGCCGCCACTTGTAAACCAAGTGCGGTGGCGACAGGACCAGAGTGCGGCGGTAGCCTTCGGCGTTGAGCACGGCGGCCGCGGCGATGCCAACGGTCGTCTTACCACAGCCCATCTCGCCATTGACGATCGCGGCGCGTTCGCCACGGTCGATCAGCAGCTCGGCGGCGGCGTGGACGACTTCGGCCTGGGCCGGGAACAGCTTGCGTTTGAGGCTGGCGACGATGAGCTGCCGGTGCGCCTGCGGTTGGCCGGTATAGACAGGCGGGTTGGCGCTGTTGAGGGCGTCGAGCAGTTCGTCGCCGAACTCGCCGACGAAATCCTGAAGGCTCAGGGTCAGAGGGGATGATTCCGCGTCGAGCAGTTCGCCCTGTACGGGCGCGGCGTCAGCGGCAGTGGTTTCGAGATCGAAGGACATTGTGATGCTCCAATGAAAAATGGGGCATGCACCACCCCCAGCGGGGCAATGGCATGCCCCGTGGTGGGAAGGAAATCGGCGCGCGGCCGAAGGTGGTTGAAGATGCTGGCCTGAGTGGCCTGCGGGTGAACCGTGCTCAGTCTTCGGACGGCAGCACGATGGCAGTGACGCTGCGCCCCGCATCGGTGATGATGCGAATGGCGAGTCCCGGGTGGATCACATAGTGCGATTCCAGCGACGCGCCCGATTGAAGTGCAACGCCGTTGGCGTGCCATTGGCAGACGTTGACGTCACCCCAGTCGCCACGGGTGTGGCGCCTGAAGTACGGAATCGGGTCCAGGCGACCCGCGCGGACAAGGCGATCAATGCCTCGGCTGAAGATGAGCGCCCCGATGGGGAACGCCAGCCTCTGGCAGTAGGTTTCGATGCGATGCGATGCCATGGGCTCCTCCTTGAAAGGCTATTGAGCCACGACACCCCTGGCGGAGTGAAGTGGCTCCGTCAAGTGGATGGGATGACGAGGCGGCGCCTTCAGATCAGGTCGCGCTCTTCGGGAAGCTGGACCACCGTGGTCTGGTGGTCTTCGCTGGTCTTCACGAGCAACACCAGTTCCGGCGTGATCCGGTACTGGGAGATCATCAGGTTGTCCTGTTGGATTGCGACGTCGTTGGCTTGGCGGGTGGCCTCATCGATCTCGCCCCAGTCCCCGCGCACATGGCGCTGGACATAGGCCAAGGGGTCGATCAGGCCTCGCCGAGCCAGCCAATGCACCTTCTCGCTCAACTTCAACGTACTCGGTGCGAACAAGGGTTGCTTGCGCGGCGCAGGCCGCTTGAACGGATTGGGGAACATGGTGTTTCTCCTTCGATGTGGTACAGCAGGACGGCAGCGCGTCCGGTGGATCAGCGAATGGTCAGCACCTCGCCCCTTGTCGGGGAGCCAGGCGTCATGTCCCACGCGCGGATAACGGGCACAAACTTGTCGGTGAGGATGCGTGTCTCGGCGATGGAGCCGTCTTCGCGTTCGGTGAATTCCCGCTGGAGCGTCTTGTCCTTGTGGGTGTCACCTTTGACGACGAGCACGCGCCCCGTCTGGGAGCGCACGACGCCGGAGATCGCGCCCGCGGCCAGAGCCAGGGCGAGATGCCAGTGGGACAAGGCCCGCGCCGGTGGACGCAGCGACTGCTGCGCGGTCCCCAAGTGCGTGTCCAGCGACGGCCAAAGGCCTTGCAGCCGGCCAACCTCGTCGGCGAACTGTTCGGGCTCCATCGTCACGCGGAAGAAATGCTCCGGCTCGGCCGGACTGGCGGGGACGATGTACGGCAGGAACGGCCATTCGCTCGGCAGTTCCTCGGCTTCGACTTCGCCAAGCCCAACCTGCAGCAGCAGATTGCGCACGGCCTTGACGCCATCGGGTGCCAGCTCCCGCTGACGGACCCGGCGGCCGAAGATCACCACCTGCTTGAACTGCGTTTCCACCGCTCGGTAGATACGCAGATCGGTGTAGTGGCGCGTCAACCAGCCGACCAGCTCCGCGTCGAGCACGTAGCCGGGGACGATGAAGACCAGCACGCCGCTGTATTGCAACAGCGACAGCGAACGCTGATAGAACAGCTTTTCGAGGCGGGCACGGCCCTGGCCCTGATAGCCGATGTTGCCGTTGACGTCCTTGGACAGGTCGCCATACGGTGGATTCAGCCACAGTAGTCCGAAGGACTGCTTGGAGATCATCGTGTCCATCAGGTCCGCGTGCAGGCAGTGATCGACCAGGCCGCGGGCATGGCGCGCCCGCTCGGCGTCGAATTCGACGGCGAACGCCTTGGCCTGTTCGCGCCCGAGGGCATGAGAGGCTTCGGCGATTGCCACGCCTTCACCGGCGCAGGGATCGAGGATGCACATCGGCCCGTCGCTGGGCATCAGTGCGTTGAGGGCTCTTTCGAGCGTGGGTTCGTCGGTCGGGTAGTACCCATTTTTGGCGAAATTGCGGGCGAGCCGCGGGAACATGAGAGCCATGGAAGTCTCCTGGTTGGCGGGGATGAATGACGGAAGCACGCCAAGGCGTGCCTCCGAGGGTGGGTCAAGCCGCCACCGCTTCCGGCGTCCAAATCTTGGCCGGATAGGGATAGGCGGTGAGCGCGTCACTGCGGATCAGGGAGCCCAGCGCCAAGCTCAGCGCCGGCACGTCGATGGCGAGCCGATGGCCTTCCAGCGGCCCGAGGGCGGACGGAAGGCGGGCCAGCATCTCGCGGCTTTGCAGCAGTTCCAGCACGGTCTCGCGCCAGTGGTCGAGCAGCGGCAACGGGCAGGTGTCCCGCACCAGCATCCACAGGCGGTCAAGCCGGTGGGCGCTGTCACGTGGCAGCAGTGCCAATGCGCTGGCGTTGGCCTTGTCGGGCTTGACGCAGCGCCGGTCGAACAGCCACACGTTGGACAGCGAACCGAACAGCGTTCGCCGGTAGGCGCGCGTGATGCGCTTTTCCAGGCGATCGACGTTGCCGATGAATACCGGGACGCTGCCGCCCTGGTCGGTGATGACGTGGAACTGGTCCAGTCCCTGCTCGTCGCGCCCGAGGGTCAGGCGTGCAAGGAACTGCTGGACGGCGGTGTCGCGCGCCCAGATGGACAGGAAGATCAGGTTGCCCTGGTCATCGCCGACGCAAGCGTCGGCCATAACGTCCGGGCATTCGTCGATGTGGAACAGCGTGGTGGATGAAGTGTGTGCGTGCATGGTGGTGTCCTCGATGAAATGAGGGGCAGCACCGCCCGCAGGGGCAGCGAATGCCCCGTTAGGGATGAAGGAATGCGGATAAGGTGTTCGATCCGCTTGGGCGTTCAGAACGTCTGTTCGGTGAACGAGCCGTCGGCCTGATGCTTGACTACACGGTTGCCAACGTTGCCCTCGCAGTCCTGTTGGACTTCGGTGAACATGCTTTCGGGCACGTCGATGTGGAAATGGCGCAGGACCACTCGGTAGTAGTCCAGGTAGTGGTTGAACGGGTCGCTCTCGTGCAGGTTGCTGTACAAGAAGTCGTCGCTCTCGACCTTCGCGGTATCGTCGATCAGCTCGGCCGGCTTTTCGATGAATAGGAAGAAGTAATTTGCCGGCCGGTCCCAGCCCAGTACGACGGTGATGGGAAAGCCCTTGTGAACGGTGTCGAAGTAGTGCCGACTCATGGTGATGTCCTCGGTGAATCGGAAACAGCACCGCCCCTGAGGCAGGTGCTGCCCCAAGGGGTGGAGAAAAGCCGCGCAAGCGGCGATGACGTGTGCCGGACCTCAATAGTCCGAATCGCAACCGGACGGGCAATAACCCAGTTCGATTCCGTGCGAGCAGTAGCCGTTTTCGGCGTTCCAGTCCTGGGTTTCCTGCCTTTCGGCCGGTGTGGCGTAGCCCCATTCCTGTGCGATCTGCAGCGCCTGTGCGCGTTGCTCTTCCGGCAATCGACTGGCTTGCGCGTCGATCTCCGAACTGAAAAGCGTGACCCAGTGGTCCCAGGACAGGCCACAACCACGCTGGGCGTGCTCGGCGGCTGTCTTGCAAACAGCTCGCCACGCGGGTTCACCCAGCGAAGAACGGGGTGTATCGCAATCGATGGTGGACATGATGGAGACCTCCAGAAGAAAGCCGGGGGCCTCCCCGCATAGGGAAAGAGCCCCGGCGGGTGGATGAAGAACACCGCGCATGCGGTGTCTGCGATCACGCAGGTTGCAGTTCGGCCTGGCGGCTCCACTCCTGCGTTTTGAAGTCCAGCGCGTAGCCCAGATCGCCCAGGCGGGCGATCTGCGCGCGCAGGGCGCGGCGGTCGATGGTCGAATCCAATTTCACGGAATCGCCCAGCGGCCAGAGCAAGCCGAACAAAGCAACGTCGCCCTCTTCGGTGCTGCCAGGGGCAGCCGCCGCAGCGGGCGTCGGTGCATCCACACCGAAGGGCGTGGTATCGACCAGCGGGTCCGCCGAGGCCTGCACGGGTGCGGGCTTGGCGGGTCTGGAGGCCTTGGCGGGCTTGGCCGGCGTTTCCGCAGGCTGCGTCCCCAGCTCTTCATCGAGTGGATCGACTTCCTGGGTGGCGAAGCTGCGGGCCTCATCACGACTCAGTTTGTCGATGCCGTTGAGCGTCATGCCGTCGAGGTTTGCGCGCACTTCAAACCGCGCGCCGCCCGCGACCGGATAGGACTTCGCGAAGATGTAGCGAATGACGAAATCCCCGTCGTACTTTCCTTCGGGGTACTGCTCCAACTCCGCGTCTTTAACCGCGAACTCGCCGATGGGGGTAGAAAGGCGCCCAACCGTGAACGGGCCGTTCTTGCCCCGGATGGTCCGCAACGTGAGCTGGCCCGGGACGACGATGGGTAGGGCTGATCTCGTAGGTGCCGATGTGGCTGCCATGATGGTTCTCCTTGGACGAATAGGAAAAAGGCAAGGCCCCGTGAGGGGCCGTGCCGGATCAGAACGAAGCAGCCAATGCCGGCTCCTGCTCCTCGACTGCACATTCGGGCTCGCGCTCGGCGGGCTCGGCAGATTGGTAGGAAACGGCGTCGGCGGCAGTGTCGATGGCGTTGGCGGCTTCGGACGCGGGTGCGTCCTCCGCTGGCGCTGCCTCGGCATGCGCCTGGCTCGTCGGATAGACCTGGGTGCCGTCGATCTTGATCAGACCGATGTGGACCAGCGTCGATTCCAGGCTTGCGGCCGGTTCCCCAGCGTGCTCGCCCTTGGTGCGGATGTACGGATCGATCTTCATGTCGTTCAGACGAAAGGCGATCAGCACCTTGCGATCCCCTTCGATGGCCTGCACGCATCGGCGAACCAGATGCTCGGCTTCAGGGGTGGCGACGATCGTGTCGAAGTACCGATATTCCGGTTCATCGACAGGTCCGGCCAGCGCGGCGATGGAGCACGACAGGAACGGGTCACCATCCTTGGGGGTGACGTCCTTCGGACGGTTGAGGTAGCCGATGCCACGGGTGATCAACTCGTGCTGCTCGATCGAAGCCAGTTCGGCCCGCTCGATCAGCTCGGCCTTGAGCAGTCGCGCCTTGAGGGATGCGGCGGCCTGGCCTTTCTGTTCGCCCTTGTCGCGGATGTAGGCATCGCCCCAGAGGTCGCCGAGGCGAAAGCGCACCAGCGGTCGCTGCTTGGAATCGTCAACGCCGATGTAGCGCTGAACGAGCTTCTTGGCCTCGGCACCCGAGACCTTGACGTCGAAGTAGCGGTAGCTCGGGTCCCTGGCGGGGCCGACCAGCGCGGCGATGGTGCAGGCCAGGAAGGGCTGCGCACGGCGGCCGCCCCTGACGGGCACCTCACGGACACGCTGGAGGTAGCCGATGCCCGAGGTGTGGAGGTCGAAATACGATTTCTCGTTGGAAGTGGTGTTCATGGTGAATCTCCATAGGGAAAAGCGGAGACACACCGAGCCCACGCATGCGGGGAAAGGTGCGTAACCCCGCGGTGGGTTGATAAGGCGAAAGCATCCGCCACCAGGGACTGGTGGCCGCTCGCGGATGGATGCGGTGCGAGCTGGCTCGGTCACGCAGTGGAAACTGCGCCGCAACCTCGAAGACCGATGGTTGCCTGGCATGTCGCTGACAGCGTCAGCAGGCATGGGGTCAGCATGGCCGGGCCTCGCGCGCGCGACAGCAATCAATTGGCATCCGCGCGTTTCCCTTTGTCCACGCAGCCCGGCTCAGCGCAAAAGAAAGCCCCCGGTGTGGGGGGCTGCGAGAGTCGAGTGGCGGTTGCCGCGCTATGCGGGAGGCACCACCTCCAGCGACAGATGTGTGGCGGTGGCCGACAGCATCAGGTCGTCTTCGGTGTGCAGGATGCGCGTGAATACGCCGTCCTTCGGGTCGAAGTACTCCCCGAAGTCGTCGCCGCCCAGTTCGGCGCGCGCCAGTTCCCACCAGTCGTCGAACGGGTCGGTATCCGGGTTGCAGCCGACGGCATAGGCCAGCAGCTTCACACGCCCATCCGGGCGGCGCTCTCCCTGCTCGGCGAGGAAGTACACGCCCTGGTCCTTGACCAGGATGACGCGGCATTGGCTGGCGATGGCCTCGGTCAGCACGGGGCGCAGGTCGGAGCCTTTGAATCGCAGTGACATGGTTGAAATCTCCTATGTGGAATAGAGAAAAGGCCCTCCATCCGCATGGATGGAGGGCCTGTGGGCACATGGCCCATGGGCGAAACTTCGTGGCGGGACCCACGGGTCAGCCGTAGAACCGGCAGGATTCAGTTTCCGGCGTCATGCCGGCACCGCCTGGCGCTGCCGGGTAGCCTTGGCGTCGATCACGCTCACATCGATCAGGCGCCAACGTCCGTCGTCGATGAGTCGCTCCAGCACTTCGCCGAGCATGTCGAAATACACCTCGTCATGCCGATCGACCAATTCGCCGTCGCGATGCAGCTCCACCACGTAGGTGTCGCCGCCTCGGTCGTACAGCACCGTCACCCGGCCCTCGAACTTCGCGGTCGAGACCGTGAAGCTGATCGCCGGAGGCGTCTCGATGATCTTGGACGGCGTCGGATCGACCCAGGTGAAATCCCGGGCACCCGCATCGACCAGCATGTGGGTGATGCGCCGGAAGCCATCGGGCGCCGGCATTTCCTCCAACTGCTGGATGAGCTGACCCAGCTCCATGCACTGCGGCTCGGGAATGGGCAGCTTGGCCGGCGCGGAGCCGAGGATGTGCGTCTTGACGGTGTAGGGAATGCCGTCGGACGTCATCTCGGTGCGCTCTTCCGGCGTGTCCGCCCGCAGCCCATCGAAACGGCGCCGTGCGTAGGGTTGGACATGCACCTTGGCGCCTTCGTCGGGGACGGTGGTCACCAGCTTGGAATCGAGCACAGCGAACTCGCTCGGCTTGAGCTTGACGACGATGGCATCGTCGGTGATGGCGACTACCTTCCCGTCGAAGGGCTGGGGGTCGACGGCGAAGCCCAATGTCGAAGATTGCGGCTGATCGTCGAACACGCGGTACTTGAACGACCGCACGTTGCGGGGCACGTGGCCTGCGACTAGCGAAGGCATCATGGATTTGATGAGGGAACGGTCCATGGGAATCTCCTTGAGGAAGAAACAAGGGATTCCCCGCCCGCAAGGGAGAGGTCCCTTGTGGGTGGTGTGGATGGACGCGGTACGTCCGTGGAAAACATCGACCAGCACGGCTTCCCGTGCTTGCAGCCTTGAAGGTCTTGGCTGCCTGGGCATGTGTCGGCAACGCCGACGAACATGGGGCAAGAATGGCCCGGGAGTAAGCGGCCCGCTTGCAGGAAACGGCACCCCATCGCACCCGCTTTCCAGCGCTGCGGGCGAGAAAAAGCCCCTCGAAAGGGGCTTGGGGGTCAGGCTTCGTACACGAAGTAGTGTTCTCGCTGACGCGGGAAGAACACGTGCTTCCACGTGTCGCCGCTTGTGTTGCCACCGTCGAATACGACCATTTCGTAGTCGTCAATGTCGGTGTCCACCAGATCGGCGCTGTCGATATGGCGCATGTGCAGCGTACCGCTCATGCGCTCGAACACCAGGATCTGGCCGATGGCGTCGTCCTGGCTCATGGCGTTGACGCAGGCTCCAAGCTGATTCTCGAAGTCGGGCGTGGGCAAGATGAGATCGGGGAACATGAGATTGCTCCTATGGAATTGAACCAGCCCGGCTCCTGGTGGGAGGCGGGCTGGCATATGGGGGATAAAGGGGAAGGCTTGCGCGTCGCGTGTCTGCTAGGTCTCGGCCAGTGGCAAGCCCAGTAGCGCGGGTGCGTCGGCATCGAGGATGAGGATGCGCACATCTGCCTGGCCGGCCAGTTCAAGGATGTTCGCCAGGTCGTCAGGCATGCCCTTGTCGCGGTGCTCCTGTCGAAGCTGCTCAGCACTGATGCCCTCGGCATATTCCAGGTTCTTGTCTGTCCAGGGCGTGGAGATCAGCTTGACGCCAATCGCCGGGCTGTACGGAACCCGAAAGGCGATGAACAGAAAAGCCTCCGGCGTGGCGAGGTCTGCCAGGTTGGCGAGGTACTGGCCGGTTTCCTGGCAGATGTGCGCGCTGCTGACTTCCCAGCACCGGCTGTAATAGCCGGTCTCGAAACTCAACCGCTGCACCACGTCTCGCGCGGCTTCGGCCGAATAGGTATCACCGACATGGACCGGGCGGCCGTCGAGGTCGTCGCCATGGATGGCATAGACCACGGCGCCCACCACGCCTTCGCCGTTGATGCCTTCAACAGCATCACATTCAGCAATCAGCTCGTCGCTGATGGCGTCAGTGCCGCTTTTGATCAACGCGAAGTCGCTGGTGACGATGCAAGGCGATGAGATCAGGTCGTTGTCGGAAAGATGCGCTTGGCTCGTGTGGATGGATCGCCAGACATGCGGGCTTCCGTCCCCGTAGCAGATGCACAGCGTTCGGACGACTCTCAGATTCCAGTAGCCGCGTACAAAGGGATTGGGATTCTGGGTCATGGAATTTCTCCAGATTGAATAATGGAGCCAATTCCCGCCACCGGGAATTGAACCCCGGTGGGTTGAAAGTGGAAAAAGCGTCAGGCGGCACTGATCGAGGGCTTTGGGCCAATCGGCGCAGGCTGACGGAAGAAAAATCGAGGGACATGGCCGCGTGGACGCATGTCCCTCATGGGCAGTGAACAAAAAGACGGTGGTATGCCGCAGACCGGCTCACCAACCGCTGTAGTTCACCAACAGATCGGCGATGACCTTGCGGCGTTGCAGATCGAGACCATCGAAGTCCGACAGTCCTTGGAAGTGGCAGCGCTTGAGCATGGCACCGCCCTCGCGCGCGTTGTAGAAGCTGAACATGGCGGACAGGAACATGCGTTCCCCGCTGCTCAGGACGCCGAGTGCGTCGTTGGCACGCAGCATGTCGGGACGCAGATCCCACTTGCTCTTTGCCTGGTTCAGGCCTTCGCGCGTGCCGTCGCCAAACCATTGCGGGCCTGCGATCTCGACGCCGCGCTTCCAGACCTCGAAGAAGGCTTGGGGCGCGGCGGCGAAATGCTGCTCTTCCCGCATGATCTGATCGACGACTTCCTGGGGCAAAAGCTGGTTCATGACGTGGTTCCTCCAGTTGGATCAGGGTGTGGCGAGCTGGGACCAGCCGCCTCTTTCGAGGGCACGTTGAGCCGCGGCATAGCTGCGGAAGTACTGGCAGGATTCCCGCGAAACGGGACCTTCTGTATCGCGCGTGCCGATGTAGTGGCCGGCGGCGCTATGCAGGATTTCGAGCGGCAGGAACTTGCCGCAATGGATCAAGGCCAACTGGCCGAAAGAGGCTTGCTGGGACATGGACGGGCTCCTTGGAAAAAGCGGGGCCTCGTCCCTCACGGGATGGCAGCTCCCGCACGCGGTTGAGAAAAAAGCATCGGCGTCACGGGTGACGCGCGTCCGCAGACTCGATGCGATGGCGGACTGGCGGGTAGCGCGGAAAGAATCCGCGGCAGCCTGGAAACTCTGGCTGCTGGCATGGTGCTGACGAATCAGCGACACATGCGGGCAGCTTCATGCGCGAGGCGAGCCGCGTCAGCCGGAAATCGGCATTTGCAACAGCCCCGATTGGCGAACGCGGAAAAAAGAAAGCCCCGCAATAAGTGCGGGGCTGTCAGGAGGATGAGGCGAAACTGGGTCAGCGAGGCCTGTCGCCCAGTACATGCTGCTTCCACAGGGCGAATGCCTCGTCCGGTCCCAGCTCTGCGAGGATGACGATGGGCTGGCCCCGACGGGCACGCAGCGATGCGAAATACGCTGGCCGGTCGGCGATGGCGTTGAGCTTGATGCCCTTTAGGAACAGCAACTGGCGGGGGCGAACTTTGGTGGTAACGCAGGCATGATTGCGCTTGTTTGGGGCAAAAGGGCCAGCGAAGCGGGCGGACACGGCCAGAAAACCGCGACGAACTACTTGTACTTGCCAGGCGAGGCGAACGGGTGACATCAGCATATCGCTATGCGGTAAAGAAGACCGTCCTAAAGCTTGCAGGATCCCGGCATAGCTTCATCATCACCTCTCCGTGACGGCTCATTGGAACGAAAAAGGCCAGCATCGCCGTGATGGACTTTCATAATTGCCAGGTCAACTGGCTTGCGTGCTGTTTATTCACAGCAAGGCATTGCGACGTCGTTGCAGCAATCGCCGCCATCGCAACAGGGCGTTGCAGCAAAAGCGGCGGTGGGCGCTAGCATGAGGGCCAAGCCGCGGCCGCTCATGCTGGGGGCCGTTCTCTTCAGATTGGTGTCCTGCACCGTGTGCATTGCGAATTTCCGGATCGTCCCAATGTCACTGGGACTCCTTTGTGGCGGCCGGGTTCTCCACGCTCATGAACGACTGGGCCACCAGCGCGATCGCCCCGCCCACGATGGTCATGTCAGCGATGTTGAAGGCGGGCCAGTGCCAGCCGTGCAGGTGAAAGTCGATGTAGTCGATAACGTGCCCGCGCGTGGCGCGGTCGAACGCGTTGCCCAATGCGCCGCCCAGAATGAGGCTGTACGAAAGGCCTTCCGTTTTGCGCAGCGGCCGGGAGAGCAGCCATGCGAGCCATGCCGATATTGCGAACGCGATCGCCAGAAAAAACCACCGCTGCCAGCCGCCCGCGCCAGCAAGGAAGCTGAACGCCGCGCCGGGATTGAGAGCGTGAACTAGGTTGAAGAATGACGCCACCTCGTGCGACCAACCCAAGGGAGTTGTCGCGTCAATGTAGCTCTTAGCTGCCTGATCGCCGGCGAATATAACGATCGCGAGTGAGTACCACTGCGTCTTGCGAAGAGATGGTTCATCCATTGTTCATGCCGCCTTGAACTTCAGGAGGCGCAGCCCATTGACGACAACCAAAAGACTTGCCCCCATGTCAGCGAACACAGCCATCCACATGGTGGCATGCCCTGTGAACGTCAACGCAAGGAACACCGCCTTGATGCCAAGGGCCAGAACGATGTTCTGCGTGAGGATCGCCGCAGTGCTACGCGACAGCCGGATGAAGGCGGGGATCTTGCGCAGGTCGTCGTCCATCAGGGCGACGTCGGCTGTTTCGATCGCGGTGTCGGTGCCGGCCGCGCCCATGGCGAAGCCGATGTCGGCACGGGCGAGCGCGGGCGAATCGTTGATGCCGTCGCCCACCATGCCCACCTGGCCCTCGCCGCCGACCAGGCTTTCGATGGTCTTGAGCTTGTCTTCGGGCAGTTGGTCACCACGGGCTTCAGAGATTCCGACCTGGGCAGCGATGGCCGCGGCCGTGTGCTGGTTGTCCCCCGTCAGCATCAGCGTGCGCACACCCAGCGCCTGCAGGTCGGCCACCGCCTCACGGCTGGTTTCCTTCACGGTGTCGGCCACTGCAAAAATGCCGAGCACGGTCGCATCGTCCATCAGCAGGATCGCTGTCTTGCCTTGGCGCTCCAGGGTCTCCAGCCGAGCCTGGAGCGTCGCTTCGCTCAGGCCCAGCTCCTGGGCGAGCCTGTGGTTGCCCATGTGCAACATGCGCCCGGCGACGCGGCCGCGCACGCCGCGGCCAGGCAGCGCCGCGAAGTCGTCGACCTCGTGCAGCGCGATGCCGTCACGGTTCGCCTTGCGGGCGATGGCCTGAGACACAGGATGGTCCGAGCGTGCCGCGAGGCTTGCGGCCCAGGCGGCAACTTCCTGCGCCTCGCCGATCAGCGGCACGAAGTCGGTCTGCTCGGGCTTGCCATGTGTGAGTGTGCCGGTCTTGTCCAGGGCCAACGCCTTGAGCTTGCGCCCGCCCTCCAGGTAGACGCCACCCTTGATCAGGATGCCGCGTCGGGCGGCAGCGGCCAAGCCGCTGACGATGGTGACCGGCGTGGAGATGACCAGAGCGCAGGGGCAGGCGATCACCAGCAGTACCAGGGCCTTGTAGACCCAGTCAAACCATGCGCCGCCGAAGGCGAGCGGCGGCACGACGGCAACCAGCACGGACACCGCGAACACCGCCGGCGTGTAGACGCGGGCGAACTGGTCGACGAAGCGCTGCGTGGGCGCACGGCTGCCCTGCGCGGACTCCACGGCATGGATGATGCGCGCGAGCGTCGAGTCGCTGGCGCCTGCGGTCACCTTGTATTCGAAAGAGCCGGTCTCATTGATGGTTCCGGCGAAGACCTGGTCACCTTCGGCCTTCTCGACGGGCAGGCTCTCGCCGGTGATGGGCGCCTGGTTGATGGCCGATCGACCCGAGGTGATCAGGCCGTCCAGTGCGATGCGCTCGCCAGGACGCACGCGGACCACCGCGCCCTTTGCGACCTCCTTGGCCGGCAGCTCTGTCCATGAGCCATCGGCCTGCCGCACGGTCGCGGTCTCGGGCGCCAAGTCCATCAGCCCCCGAATGGCGTTGCGGGCGCGGTCCAGCGACTTCGCCTCGATCACTTCCGCCAACGCGAACAGGAACATGACCATGGCGGCCTCCGGCCAGTGGCCGATCGCCATGCCGCCGGTGACCGCGATGGCCATCAGGGCGTTCATGTTCAGGTTGAGGTTCTTCAGCGCGATCCAGCCCTTCTTGTAGGTGCTGAGGCCGCCGGTGAAGATCGAAACCAGTGCCAGCACGATCACGGCCCAATGATTGCCGTCGTTGACCCAGTACACGCCTTCGGCGGCCACCGCCGCAACGCCCGAAACCGCCATCGGCCACCAATTGGTCTTGTGCGCGGCCACCGGGGCATCGCGCGGCTCATCAGTCCTCTGGACCTCGGCTTCCATGCCCAGCGATTCGATGGCTTCGACTGCCGGCTTGATCGCGTCGGGTGTGTGCCGAACCGTGAGCGTGCGCTGCATCAGGTTGAAATCCATTCCCTGCACGCCCGGCATGCCTTGCAGCTTGCCGCGGATCAGACTTTCCTCGGTCGGACAGTCCATCTTCGCGATGCGAAGTACCGTGGTGGCTGTCTGCATGTCCTGCCGCGCAGCCTGCATTCCAATGGAAGCAAGCGCCTTCTCGATCGGCGCTGAGGTCGCCAGCGTGTGCTGGACTCCCAGCACACGCTGCATCAGATTGAAGTCGAGCGCGGTCACACCCGGCAGCTTGCCCAGCCGGTCGCGGATCAGCGCTTCTTCCGTCGGGCAATCCATGTTCTCGATCCGGTACGTCACCCGCTCGCCGATCGGCGGCGCGGAAACGGCAGCGGTTGGTTGCTGCTGCAGGGCCGAGGATGGGATCACAGCCGCGGCTTCGATCGGCCCCGTGTGGCCGAAGGTCTGCTCCTTGGCGCGCATGCCGATCGAGGCCAGGACCTGCTCCATCTGCGCGCGTGCCTGAGCGAGGTGTTTCACCGACAGGGTGCGCTCAGCGAGGTCGAAGTCGAGGTCCTGAATTCCCTCGACTGCCCCGAGGTGCGAGCGGATGAGTTTCTCCTCGCTCGGGCAGTCCATGTTCTCGATGCGGTAGGTGGTCGACACGGCGGCGTCTCGGACAGCCTGAGCCTTCATGCCCACCGAATTCAGCGCTTGCTCCAAGGCATCGGCCGAGACTTCGCGGTGCGAAATGGTCAACAAACGCTGCGGAAGATCGAACAGGAGCCGCTCGACACCGGGCATGCCCTCCAGCGTTCGCCGCACCAGTGCTTCCTCATTGCGGCAATCCATGTTGCTCACGTGGAAAACGGTGGTTTCAGTGCTGGCCTGCTCACTGGCGCACGCCGTCTGTTGGCCATTGCCGCCGGAGCAGGCGCATGGGCTGGAAGGTTCTTTGTTCATAGATCGCTCTTCATTGACAAGGTTTTCCCCGGATGCCATCATTAGAAAACCTCTAGTAGATATAGAGTCAAGTTTTTTATAGGAAGCAACCATGATGCGGATCGGTGAACTGGGCAAGAAGGCAGATTGCTTGGTGCAGACCGTGCGCTTTTACGAGTCAGAAGGCTTGCTGCCCGAGCCTGCACGTAGCGAGGGCAACTTCAGGCTCTATGACGAAGTCCATTTGCAGCGCTTGCTGTTCATCCGCCGCTGCCGGGCGAAGGACATGACGCTGGATGAGATCCGTCAACTGCTGAACTTACGGGATCGGCCAGAGTTGGGCTGCGGCGAGGTGAACGCGCTGGTCGACGCTCATATCGCGCAAGTGCGGACCAAGATGAAGGAATTGCGCGCCTTGGAGCGCGAGTTAATGGATCTGCGACGCTCCTGCGATAGCGCCCGAACCTCGCGCGAGTGCGGCATTCTCAACAGCTTGGCCGAGCCCGCCTGAAGCTCGAGCGTGTCATCGGTGCTGGAAGTGATCGGGTCCAGTTCTGAGAGCCACGTGCCGCGCTCCATCATGCGAAAGCGCGCGGTTCTGACGTTTTGAGACGGCGTGCGACCGAGGGCGTGGCCCACAGGAGCCAGCGCGAGCCGGACGACCTGCGCGCCGCAATCTCCGCCACCTTACGGGTTCTCCAGGCCAGACCGAGCATCGCGGCGTGGCTGCGCAGGTGCAGGTGCAGGCCAAGGTAGCAGTGCGCCACGACGCGGCCCGACTCATGGGCACGCCACGCAACTCGCGATCGCTTCGCAAGAAGCCGCAAGGCCCGACTCGCGCAAGAATGCGACGTGGGCAAGATCGTATAGCCAGCAGCGCAAGCGTTTGCCGCTGCTGGCCGGCTCCGGAAGGGATAGACAAGCTGCGGGCCGTAGTCCATTGGAAAGTCCATCTTTCTTGAGTGTCACTCTTTGGCGCCCAGCGTGTGCTTTTGCGACCGGAAAGCGCTGAACAAGTGGCCCCCGGGCATCCAGAAATCGCCGTAGTTGACTTGGGCGTCTTCGTGCTCACGCTTGTGATGCCAGCGATGGGCTTCAGCCACCCCGATCAACAATCCCAACGGCCCGACCCGGTATCCCAGATTGGAGTGCTGGAAGGCCAGATGCACGACCAAGAAGCCGAGCCATGCGCCGACGGCCAACCACAGCTTGGAACGCCGCTACTGGCTCAACGGGGAGTGGAAAGGCCGCCCGCCCTCTAGCAAGGCGGCACAAGCGAGCGCGACGATCACTGTGAGTAGCTCCGTCGGAAAAGACGGCCGGCCGGTCGCGAGCTCGCCGAAGAGCACAACCGCAGTGGCGCCACGGATCAGTGGATAGCAGCCATACCGGATGACAGTCGCAATGAAGGGGGCGCATTGGTGCTCATCTGTTCTGTCCTAAAGCTCTGACTGGATTGGAAAACCTTCTAGCTACGGTAGAGTCAAGGGCGTCCGGGAAGACCCTGTGGCAAGTTCGTTGCATCTGCGCCTTGACTCTCCAGCCGCTACAGGCTTCAGCATCCATCGATTTGGAAGGAACAATGCATGGCTGAAAACCACAGAAATCACGAAAACGACGAGTTGGGCCGCCTAGATGCGAGCGATGCGAAGGACCGAAAGATTCTTCTGACTGTGTTGCTGATCAACCTGACGCAGTCCGCCGCCGGCATTGCCCTTGGCATCTGGGCTGGCTCTACGGCGCTGATGGGCGCCGGGTTGGACAACCTCGCCGATGCGTCGGTCTATGCGGTTAGCCTGTATGCCGTCGGTCGTGCGGCAACGGTCAAGGTGGGCGCGGCCCGCTTGTCGGGTTTCTTGCTAATCGGCCTGGCCGCGCTGCTGCTGTTGGAAGTCCTACGCCGCTTCGCTGGAGGGGAAGAGCCTGTCGGCCCAGCCATGATGGCCATGGCCGCGCTGAACGCGGCTTTGAACCTAGTGTGCCTCAGACTACTGCGCCGCCATCGCGGGGAAGATGTGAACTTCAAGGCGTCAGCGATCTTTACCAGCAACGACTCCATCGTCAATGGTGCGATTGTGCTGTCCGGGGTGCTGGTGATGGGGTTCGGGTCGAACATCCCGGATCTGGTGCTGGGCGTCATCGTGGCCGCAATCGCAGCGAATGGGGGGCGGGAAATCCTGCGCGAAGCATCGGAAACAGCTCGCCGTAAGGCGGGCACATAAGGCATGTTTTCGCCCAGTTCATCCCGAGGTTTACCTCTGCAAAAGAGGTAGTCCAGCCTTTGGGCTACGGCCTCGGCTGCAGCCGAGCGTACCATTGGCGATGGCCGCGCGATAGGCGGGCATGCCGTTCTCGACCTCCGTCTGCCGTACAGCAGCGGTGCGCAAGGTTGAGGGTGCATGTCGTCTCTCCTGTTCGTGTGGCCCAGGCCAATGGCCGGGCCGGGACGTTGATGGGCAGGAGAATGGCGCCGAAGGCCCAACGGCCTTCGGCTCGGGAGAAAAGAGGAACCACCCGTGGGCTGATTGGCAGGCCCGGTCGTCGCTAGAACCGTCTGCTCATCAAGCAATCACACCCGGCCCATGTCGTGGCTGGGGCCGGCATCGTCTGGCGCACATCCGCGCACAAAGGGAGCCCGTTTTTGCACCGGCGGGCACCGGCACCGATTACCGCTGACCACGAAGGGTCTCCCGGTGGCTCGTGCAGCCTGGCAAGCCACCGGGAGACCCTTCGCAGAGGGCGGAAGAAACGCAGATCAACAGAACGCGCGTGGTGCGGCTCGCAGAGAAGCTACCTTCAGGTCCCGCGGCCGGGGACGGCTGGGCGGGACGCGCACACGGATCAAGAAGGCGTTGCGCGCTGGGCGTCCCGCAGGGCATGCGGCGGAGTGCGGGACAGGGGCCACGCCGCCGAAGGCGGGCACGGCTCACGGGGAACGGGGGCGGTCAGGAGCCTTTGCGGCCGCTACGGCGCGGGCGCGAGGCGCCGCGCTTGGAGCTGCCGGATTCGACTGGCAGCGTGCCTTTGCAGTCCGGGTAGCGGCTGCACGACCAGAACGGGCCGCTCTTGCCGCTGCGCTGGCGCGTGGGTGCGCCGCACTGCGGGCATGCCGGCCCTTGGGGAACCTTGATGGACAGGGAGGCGCTGCCGTACTGCGCAATCAACTGCGAAATCCACGCGGCCTGCTTGCCGATGAACACGTCCAGGGTGAGCTGTCCGGCCTCGATCATGTCGAGCGCCTGTTCCCAGACGGCGGTGGTGCCAGGGTCGGCAATCGCCGCAGGCACGGCATCGATCAAAGTGAAAGCCGCATCCGAGGCGCGGATGGCGCGCCCCTTCTTCACGAGGTAGCCGCGAGCGATCAGGCCGCCGATGATGTTGGCCCGCGTCGCTTCGGTGCCGATGCCAACCGTATCCTTGAGCTTCTGCTTCAGGCGGGGATCGGACACCAGCTTGGCGACGCCTTTCATGGACTTGACCAACTCGCCTTGCGTGTACGGTTTGGGCGGCAGCGTCTTGAGTGCCTTGAGATCGACGTCGGCCACCTGGCATGCCAGGCCCTCATACAGTTTCGGCAGCGCGGGCAGCACCTGGGCGCGGACCGCAGTATCGCCCTCGCCATCACCGTCTTCGGCCTGCGGCTCGGCGAGCACCTGGCGCCAACCCGGGATGACAACCTGCTTGCCCGTGGCCGCCAGGTTCTGCCCCCCGCACGAAAACTTGGCCACAGTGCGGTCGAACTCGTGGTGAGGGAGGAACTGCGCCAGGTAATGCGACCGGATGAGCCTGTACACGGCCAGTTCCTTCTCGCTCATGGCGGAGAGCTTCGCCGGTTCGAGCGTCGGGATGATGCCGTGGTGCGCCGTGACCTTGCCATCGTTCCAGGCGCGCGAGCGCTGCGAGCGGTCGAGCTGGCCCATGATCGAGCGCAGCGAGGGATCGGTCTTGAGCAGGCTGTCGAGAACGGTGGGCACTTCGGCAAACATGCTCTCGGGCAGGTAGCCGGAGTCCGAGCGGGGGTACGTCGTGGCCTTGTGCGTCTCGTACAGGGCTTGGGCAATCTCCAAGGTTTCCTGCACGTCCAGCCCAAGCTGCTTGGAACACACTTCCTGCAAGGTGCCCAGGTCGAACGGCAGCGGCGGGCCTTCGCGGACACGCTCAGTCTCCACCGACACGACGTGGGCACTGCCCGCAGCGCGGATCTGCTGCATGGTCTGCTGTGCGACCGGCTGCCGCAGGCAGCGGCCTGCGTCGTCGGTGCACGCATCGGGTGGAACCCATTGCGCGGCGAAAGTCGAACCGCCTGCGAACAGGGACACGGCGATGGCCCAGTATGGTACGGACACGAAGCGCGCGATCTCGCGGTCGCGGTCCACAACGAGCTTGAGCGTCGGGGTCTGTACGCGGCCGACCGACAGCACGCCGTCGTAACCCGCCTGTCGCCCCAGCACCGTGAACAGCCGGCTCAGGTTCATGCCCACGAGCCAATCCGCACGGGAGCGCGCCAGCGCCGAGTGGTACATCGAAAGCGTCTCGGCCGAAGGCCGCAGCTTGCCCAGTGCCGCCCGAATGGACGCATCGTTGAGCGCCGACAGCCACAGGCGTTCGATGGGGCCGCGGTAGCCGCAAAGCTCCACGATCTCGCGGGCGATCAATTCGCCCTCGCGGTCGGCATCGGTGGCGATAACCAGGTGAGTCGCCTTCGCCAAGAGCGCCTTGACGACCTTGAATTGCGTGGCGGTCTTCGGTTTGACCTCGACCCGCCAGTGCTGGGGAATGATGGGCAACTGCTCAACGGACCATCGTTTGAGCTGCTCGTCGTAGGCCTCGGGCGGCGCCGCCTCCACGAGATGGCCGATGCACCAGGTGACCGTGACGCCGGAACCGTTGAGGCAGCCTTCACCGCGCTGCGTGGCGCCGAGAATCCGGCCAATGTCTTTGCCCTGGGAGGGCTTCTCGCACAAGAACAGCCGCATATCCGTCCATCCCGATTCCTGTTGTTCATGGAGTTGCTGGGATCGAGGATGCCGAGCGCAGCCCCTGGCAGCAGCAAACAAGCCGCATGCGGCAGCGACCGCTTTCACGCCGATGAAATGGCGAGTGCGGGGAAGGTGCGTGGCCGGAAGTGTGCGGGCCGAGAGCCGCGATTTCCGGGAGCGCGCGTGGAACTCGGTGGACGTTGGTGGAGCTATCCCCTGGGGATAATTCGCAGCGCATGGAGGGCGGCGAAGCACTGCGGCAGCCGCCCTCCATGCCCGATCACTTCCTGCGCTTGGTCTCTTTCGGCGCCGTCGATTCCTGGGTGGCCTGGGGCTTCGGCTCTGCCTCCTGTGGCTTCGGGCTGAGGGCCACAGACTCGATGCGGTACGGCAGGATGCCGACACTGCGCGCGTTGACCTGCCAAGTCTCACGCGGCTGATCTTCGTTGTCCGTCCAGGGGTCGCGCTCCATGCGGCCGACGACCAGCACCCGCATGCCCTTCTGGTAGAGCTGCTGCCAGCGGTCGGCGTCGTGGTGCCAGAGTTCCACCGGCGCCCAGAAGCCGCCGCGGTCCTCGAACTCGCCGCCCTTGGTGGGGACGGGGTTGTCGAAGTACACGTTCAGCCGGAGCAACCGGCGAGGATCGTCGTTGCCATTGGGGAATTCGCGGTACTCGGGAGGCGATCCGATGTTGCCCTCGCCGATGAATTGTGTGCTCATGTTGGAATCTCCGTGGTGGTTGAAATACCCGTGCCTCGTTGGGCTCGGGCGCGTGCTCGGATGGCAGGCGCAATCACCGATCGCGCACTGCGGCAGGAACGGACGCGAGCCGGCGCAGGTAGGTGTTGTCCGCCTGCGCGGCCTTGCTGGCGCATTCCTGTGCTTGCCTGCCCAGGGTGTGCAGCAGGCTGATCTGCATGTTCAGCATGACGCGCTGCAGTTCGATCTCGTGCAGGTCGTGCAGCAGGTTGACCGGCGTGCTGGGGCTCGCCATCAGCTCCTGCCACAACGCCACGCCCATGGCCGATCGATCGTGCTTGCGCCAGCGAAGAAAGGTCGTGCCTGCGCCAGTGGTCTGCTGGGCCAGCTCGACGGGAAGCAGGTGGAAGGGATGCCCGCACGCCTGTGGCAGCACCTGTCGCTGCGCCAGGGCAATCAACTCGTCGCGCATGGCGAAGCACTGGCTGGCCCAGGCCTCGAAGTCCCCTTTACCTTTAAAAGGCTTTAAAAGGCCTTTTAGAGAGGCCGCGTGTTCCAGCCGCATGAAGGCTGGCTGTTCCAGACGACGGAAGTAGCGCGGTTCGCGGTTCGGGTCGCTCATGCCGGTTCGTCCTCGCCGGCGGCTGTGGACTTGGCCTCGGCCGAATCGGCGGCAGCGCCTTCGTCGGTGGGAGATGCGGCTGCGGCAGCGCTATCACCACGCTGTTGCAGACCACGGCGCACGACGGGCGGCGCAAACTTCGAGCGGCGCATGCCTTCGAGCACGTCCTGCGGCAGTTCGCCGAACTTCTCCAATGCTGCCCGAGCTGCGGCGTTCTTGGCCGCGAAGTCGTCGCGGGTGCAGCCCGAGTAGCGGTATTGCTGGGCCAGGCTGAACAGGCTGCGCAGCGCGTGGGCACCTTCGTTGAGCCAGCGCTCCAACGTCGAGCGATCGATCAGCGCGGTGTGGTGGGCGAGGATCAGCTTGCGCGCGATGTCGTCGTAGTCGGCCAGGAGATAGACGGCGGCAAAGCCCAACTGCGCATTGACGAACAGCGGAAGCTTGACGGGCTGCACGTTGAGGTTCTCGCCCAGGGTCAACGCGGCGGGCACGCCGGCCAGGGCCTGGTCCACCTGGTCGCGCAGCGTCTGCAGCGTGGTCCTGGTCTGGTCGAGCTTGTCTTCGATGCGAAGCATCCACCAGTCGCTGTATGGGTCGTCCTGCTCCGAGCCGCGCTTCATCTTGTTCATGACGGCGATGTAGCCGTTCAGGCCGACGATGCCCGGTCGCCCCTCGGCGGCGGCGCGGCCATGCCAGATGCGCGAGGCGTGGTGGGTGTGCAGCGTCAGCGACATCGCGCTGCGCAGGGAGCCGAGGTTGAGTTGCAATGGTTCGTTGCTGGTTGCCATGGTGATCGCTCGCTGGTGGACAGGGAGCCGCCAGCATCCGCATGCAGCGGAAGGCAGTCAGTCAACAAACCGAAATGAGCCGACCCCCGGTTCTGTGCGCGCTGGCGGCGCAGCGCGCAACGGTCCCCTGGGGACCGCTCCGCAGATGGGCACTCACATCGGCGTTCCCGTCCTCGGTTGTTGACGGTATGCGTGCTGCACCGCACGTCGCGCTGCCGTTCGACACGATCCTTCGCCGCGCAGCCGTCCCCAGGGGACCGTTCCGTTGAGCGCCATGGAGGTCTGCTTCATGGTCTTGCATGCGCTCTACTCAGGTTTTGCGCAGCATGTCGCGCCGTCGCCCGGCGCTTCACCGCACAGCCGTCCCCAGGGGACCGTTTCTGCCGACCGCCATGGAGATCTACTTCACGGCTTTGACAAGCCCTGTGCTCAGGATTTGCGCAGCAGATCGCGCAGGCGCTCGATGTGCTGCCGGGCCACCTCGGGCGGCACGACGTTGCGCGGCGGCTCGGTTGGTGGCGCTCGCGCCGCCGATGGTGTTGGCGGTGCCGGGCCGGTCTGCTTGGCCCAGGCATTGAACTCGCCGCGCATGGCGCGCTGGATGATGCCGAACAGATAACCGGCGGGGTTGCGGATGCCATGCTTGCCGCACCGTGCGGCCCATTCGTCCAGCACGGCCTGCCGCAGGGCAGCGTCCACCTGCTGCAACGCCATCTTGGCTCCGGCCTGCTGTTCCGCCTTCAGTTCCGCGAAGCGCTTGGGCCATTGCAGGTCGCCCAGCGCACGCGCCTGCGCGGTAGTACGTACTTCATCAATACGACTACTACGTACTGTACGGTCCTGCTTCGAATTCCGAAGAGCGCCGTCTGGCGCGGGTTTCGGCCCTGCTTCGGATTCCGAAGATGGGCGATCGCCATTCCGAAGAAGGCTCGCGGGCCCTTCTTCGGAATCGTGGACCGCATCCTCCTGTGGATAACTTTCGGAGGCGGTGATGCCCTGGTCGGCCAGGCGCTCGGCGAGCACTTGCAGCCGCGACGGCAAGGTGCGTCCGGACAGCATCGGGTCGTCCGCGATCTCCTGGAGGGTGTTGAGTCCCACCACCTGGACGGCCTTGGCCGAATGCCCCAGCGACTGGCTGACCAGGGCCAGGTAGTCGGCGTCGAGTTGCATCGCCTCGAACGGCGTCAGCGGTTCGTCGTGCAGGACGTAGAGGTTGCCGAGGATGCGACCGGTCTTGGGGTCGCGCCGTCGTCGCACGAGGCTCAGCCAGCGCGTCAGGCGCAGCAGCGTCAGCGCCCGCGCCACGGTCTCATGGGAGGCCTGGCCTGCGCAGGGCATCGACGCCAGCCAGGGGCGCAACTGCTCATAGGTGGGAAATGCCGTGACGCCATCGTCGTTGAGCATCAATCGGAACACCTGCCAGGCGTTGCGCTCCAGCGGTGTCAGGCGGCGGTCGAGGAACAGCCGCCGCGGCACGCTCTCGTGCCGATTGCCACTGAACAGGAAGGCGTCGCCGGACGTAGGAGGCGTGGGCGTTGGAGCAGGCAGGGACGCGGGAGCGCCAGAGCTGGACTTGGGCGCGAGGTCCTTCAGCGCAGCGTCGAACAGGTCGGCGAGTGCGATGGGGCCAGGGCGCTGGGCTCGTGGGGCGGTGTCGTCCACGGCCATGGCCTAGCCCAATCCCTGATCGACCCAGTTCCTGATCGCGGCCCAGACCACCGAGAGCGGCAGCGACATGCCCTCGGCCAGGTCCATGGCCGCATCGAGAATCGAGGTCTCGTCCTCCAGATCGACGTTCCTGCTGCTGGTCACGGCTTTCCATTGCCGCCACAGTTCGGTGTCCTGGGTCTCGTCCAGGACGGGGTGGCGCCCCTTGCGCTTGGGCAGGCCGAGGATCTCCCGCCGCAGGGCGACTTCCTGATGGGTCAGGCCATAGAAGCGGCTGACCATCTCCGTGCTGGCCCCCAGCCGCAGCATGCGATCGACCGTGGCGATTTCCTTCTCCACGTCCTGTGCCTGGTTGAGCAGGCGCTGCAGCACTTCGCGGTTGACCGTGACCGAGCACCACGAGACGCTGGCGTTGGCCAGCACGCTGATCAGCGCGGGGTGCTTGAGCGCATCCAGCTCGGCCTCGCCGAAGCCCATGGCCTTGCAGCGGCGCAGTTGGCCGTTGCGAAGGTCATACAGCGCCTGGGCAATCACGGCCTGGTTGAGCGGATGCGATGTGGACATGCGGCCTCCCTCGCTCACGTCCCGGGCGCCGTGGTGCCGGCTTCCAGGTCCAGCAGACGCCGGGCGAGGCGCAGCAGCCGAAAGAGCTTGACCAACGCCGTGTCGCTCAAGCGCCTTGCGCCGCTGCCATGGCCTTGGCTCTGGCCGTGCAACAGGGTCGGCAGGTCGGCGGCGAGCTGCGCGCCGTCCAGGCCCGCTTCGGCGACGGGCTGACCCGTCAGGGAAGTGAGCAGCGTCAGCACCGCGCGGCCGAGCGGCGACGGGGCTTGGCCGCGGGCGCGGCACGCAAACCCGATGCCATCGGCGCGATCCTCGATGCACTCGTCCAGGCCTGCCTCCCCGGCGATCTCGCGCGCGAACTGCGCGATGTGGATGCGCAGCCGATCGGGCGTGTCCAGGCCGGCGTCGATGTACCAGACGTCGGAGATCGGATAGAGTCCGCCGGCTTGCACCGGGATGGACTGCAGCACGCTCGCCGAGAAGTCGGGCGGCAGCGCATCGCCCAACTGGTCGGCGACCATGCGCTGGATCGATTGGAGCCGTTCTGTCGTCGGTGCTGGCGAGACGATGTGCTCGCGAAGCAGATCGCCCGGTGCGGCCGGCTGGCTTCCCGTGGCCGCTTCGCCAACCGCCGTGTCGTCGTGGCGCAAGGTGGGCTCGGACGCCGGAGGGCTGGCGGGTGGAGGACCGGCCGCCGCTGCAGGCGTGGCGATGGACGATGCTGCGCCCGGCGGAGTCGGCGTGCCGGCGGTGGGCGAAGGCAACGCCGGCTGCGCCGCAGGTGGCGTCGGGTCACTGACCAGCGCCCGGTGGCGGCTTTCCGATTCGGTCAGGTCCAGCGCCAGCACGTCGTAGCCGATGCCCAGCAGCTCGGACATCTGGCCGATCAGCTCGTCTTGCACGCGCTGCGGCGCGAACTCGTCGCCCTGCGTGTCGAACTGCGCCAGCACCTCCTGAAAGAAACTGTCGAAGTCCAGCGGCAGCGAACGGTCCTTGGCGTAGTGCTCCCAGGTGCGTTTGCAGGCCGTGCGCATGACCGACAGCCGCTCGACCTGGTGGCGCCCCAGGCCGCCATAGAGCACAGTGGGAATGGCGGGCAGCAGGTAGCGCACCGCGTCGGCCATGCGGGTGATGTGCGACCGCTGGACGGGGAAGCCATCGGCCGCCAGGCGGCGGGCCAGTTCCGACTGGCTCAGGGCGGCGCCGCTCTCCTGCTCGTAGAACTCCCGTGCTTTCTCGACGCCGAGCGCGCGCTCGATGAACGTGAGGCCGCCGCGCAGTTCGTTCTCGGCAAGATGCCCGGTCAGCGCGACGATTTCACCGCGCTCCGGCCATGGTCGGAACAGGCACGATATGCGGAAGAAGCGTTCTTCCTTGGTCTCCGACCAGAGTTCGCGCAGGATCGCCAGTCGCGTGTTGCCGCCGTTGCGGATGATGTAGTGGTCCTCGCCGGGCCTGCGCGTGATGGCCGGCGCCGCGTCCAGGCCGCGCTCGCGGATGGATGCCTTGATTTCCTCGTAAGCCGGGTTGCGCTTCATGCGCGGGTCATGGTCGTAGGGCCGCAACTGGTCCAGCGTCACGACCATGGGCGTGTCCGCGATCGGGTCGCTCAAGGCCGTAGCCGCTGGGCCGCTGCGCTCGAAGCCGGCCGCGAGCAGCTTGCCTGCCATGTCCTGCGAGGTCATGTCAGCCATGGCCGCACCCCTCGCAGTCCCCACGACCGCCGGCCGGCGCCATGCGGGCCTCTCGCTCGGCGCGGCGGATCTGCGCACGGGCGTTCAATTCGGCCCGGTGGTCACTCGCTGTCGAACTCGTGTAGATCGCCGCGCAGCCGGCCTTGGTGAACTTGAGGTGCCCGCCCGGCGTGCGCTTGACGTGCCAGCCCTCACCGACCGCGAACTCGATCAGGGCGCGCAGCCGCTTGTGGCCGCGGGCCAGCTCATGTGCGTTCGCCATGGGGCCTCCCAGGATCAAGAGGTCGCTGCGGGCGGCCGGATACTTGAGCCAGTCGGTCCTGCCATTGCGGGAACAACTCGCTGGCGAGCGCGCGCATCGTGTCGAGCGCGGCAGGGGCGACTCTGCCGGGCGGCTGGCGGTGCTCGACCCGATGCACCGGCAGGCCGCGCGTTGCGGCACGTGGATACGCTTCTATGGCCGGCACGTCGGTGGCGAGCACGCGGATGCCGGCGCTGTCCTGGAACAGGTCGCGCAAGGCCTGCTGGATCAGCCGTGCGTTGGCGGACACCGGGTGGACGCGGTTGATGAGCAAGTGCAGCGGCGGCGGTTCGATGCCCAGGTGCCGGTACGGCGCAATGTCTTCGAGCAACTGCATGGTGCCGCGCCGCAGCTCGCGTGCCGCGAGGATCTCCGGCGTGACGGGCGACAGCGCGAGATCGGAGGCGAGCACCGCCATCTCCAGCAGCACGGAACGCGCGCCCTGGGTGTCGATCAGCACCAGGTCGTAGAGGGGAGCAAGTGCTGGCAGCAGATGCCGCAACCGCAGGCGGCCATCCGGCGCATGCAGCAACAACGTGTTCAGCTCGCCCCGGTGGTCGTCGGACAGCACCAGGTCCAGGCCCGCGATGATCGTGCGGGACACGAGCTGGCCAAGGTCGCGCTCGTTGAAGGCCAACAGCTCATAGATGCCGCCCGGCGCGCGCTGGGTCAGTTCGTAGTAGGAGGACAAGGTGGGCTGCACGTCGAGATCGAGCAGCAGCACGCGCAGGCCCGCGTCCGCGGCGAGCCCGCCCAGGTTGGCGGCCGTCGTGGTCTTGCCGACGCCGCCCTTCGTTGAAATGATGGACACGACCTGCATGGCGCTCTCCGGCTGGGAATGGGAAGTCCGCGGGAGAGCGGGTCAGGTCCGGTGGTTGAGGCGCTCGGCGATCCACTGGTCGATTTCGATCGAATCCCAGCCGACAGCGCGCACGCCCAGGCGCAGCGCCTGAGGGAACTGGCGCTTCTTCATCAGGTTGTAGATGTGGGCGCGTTTGAAGCCGGACTTCGCTTCGACTTCATCGAGCCGCAGGATGCGGCGCTCGTTCGGCGGGAGTACAGGGGTCTGCGACATGGCGGTCACTCCTGAACGCTCGGTGGCGTTTGTTGGCGTGACCTCTATTCAATAGACCTGGCTGCGGAAAGACATTGCAAATGCAATCTCCGCGATTGCACATACAAGCTGGATAACCTCATGCGCTTGCGCTACGAACGTACCTCTTAGCGTTGGCGAACTTTCCGTTTAAGGTGCGCTCAGTGATGCCCATGGTGCCGCCGTAGTGGGCGACCAATGCAGAGACAAGGGCCTCCTGCGTTTTGAAGCTGGAATAGGGCACGCCTGAAGGCGACTGGCTCAGCATCAGCGTCAACATCCCTCCAATGATGTTGAGATAGGTCGTTTCCGCCCGTTCGCTGATCTCGCATTGCTTGGATGCCAACAGCACCGAGGATTGCTTGAGTAGCGTGTCGTGCTGCTCCTGCAGTTCTCGCATCTCACGTCGGGCTTGTTCAAGCGCGGCCTGAAGGGCCAGCCGCTCCACGAGGATCGCCTGTCCTGTTTCCATGGTGATGAAAGGATGCGCCATGCGTTCGCCACGGCTGAACAGAAATCCTGGCCGGTGCTCGGGATAGTGGGTGCGCATCCAGCGTTTTAGATCGACATGGCGAACAGTCAGATCCAGAGAATTGAGCAGGTTCGGATCATTGAGCGTGATCCCGTTCTTGCCGTAGGGCAGCTCTCCGTTGAGGATGCCGTCATAGATACGTTCCGAGTGCAGCCGGCACTCATTCCATCGAGGGCAGTTCAGCGACCGAGGCAGGACACGCGGTGACGCGATCGTGGCCAGGATCATCGGGAGATACCGCAGCAACCCAGCCCATCGGATGGCCGCCTCGATGGGACGATAGAACACCTTTGATGTTGAAATGTCCTTGTGCATGTCTTCGTCTCCTTTCGGGTGCGCTACATCACCGGCTCCTTTCTTGCCCAAGGGCTGTTGTGTCGTTATGGCCTGCGACGGACGCTTGAGGCGATGCCCTAAGCGAAGGCGGAGGAGGCCATTGGCGTCCGCCGCAGGTGGCCTTGTCTTGCTTGATATGCAAGAATCGATCAGTTGCCGGCCCATCGAGCGATGAGGACGCAAGCTCGATATTGGCGCTCACGGTACCAGCGTCATAGGTGGCGCAAAGCCCATCAAGACCGATTTGGTATGGTCTGATATCCAGACGGTTCAAGACCAGCGAGTTGAAGCGTTCGACGCCCCTACGTCCAGTTGGGGACTGGAAATCAGCGGTTAGTGATGCATCGCTCCACATGCTGATATATCGACAAAGTATCTGCCGCAGTACCAGTGACCCTGCCAGGTTGCCCCAGCACATAGGAGACGGAGATGGCTGAACATTCCCATGAACATCAACATCACACATCCGGTCAGATGGGTAAGCACGGCCGACCATACGCCAAGTTCTGGGTGAACATGGTGTTGGGCCTCGTCGTCATGTACTTCGTAATGTTCAGCATGATCGACGGCGCCAGGGACTTCAGAAACAATCTCAACATGCTCTACATGGCGGTCACTATGTGGGCGCCAATGGGCATCTTCATGCTAGCGACAATGCCCGGCATGTTTCCAAACCGGCGGCTCAATCTCGTGCTGTACGGCTTGTTTGCCGTTCTCACACTCGGTTCTTTTGCCGCTACCCGTGCTCAAACCGGAATCGGCGATCGACAGTTCATCGCGTCTATGGTCCCGCACCATTCGGGAGCGATCCTCATGTGCCGCGAGGCGCAGCTCTCAGATCCGGAACTCGTCAACCTATGCCAAGCGATTTCCGATGGCCAGCGCGCGGAGATCGAGCAGATGAACCGGATTGCTGCACGCCTTCGTTGAGGCTGGCTGCCACTACACTGGCGCCGCGTTGCGCTCCGGCGAAGTTAGCCGCAGCGATGTAAAGATGAGGACTTGCGGTGTTCCGATGCCGGCGGTTGTGTCCTACAGCCGTCCAGGTGCCAGGTAGTCCACGCGACACCACCCCGCGCTGCCTGCGGAGCGAGCGCAAGTCATGATCGTCGCAAGTTGGAGTTCGATAGCGAACCCGCTCAGCAGCTGGACGCATCAGGCGTAACGACGGGTGGATGGATCATCCTTGGACGCTGGTGGAAGTGGTTGGATGAACTTTGTTGCCGAGGGCGAAAAACAAGGCTATAATTGAGTTCTTCGCTGATCACCACAGTGGAGAAAGTGATTGGGAAACAGAGACTTAGCGCTCTAGTGCATGACTCGTTTCCCGCTCCATATTCAATGAAAACGCCGATCAGTGATGATCGGCGTTTTTGTGTGCGCGCGATTTATAGCGCAGCTGAAACCGGCGTCGCCTCAATGCTCCACCAGCGTTTCCTGCCTGGGCAGGAAGAAGCGAGTAAACAGCTCGGATTGAGATTTGATGTTCAGTTTGTTGTAGAGGTTGCGACGGTGAACTTTTATGGTCTCCGTCGACAGGTTCAGCTTGCCGGCGATTTCCTTATTGGAAAAACCACTCAACAGCAATTTGAGGACATCCTTTTCGCGTGCCGTTATTTGATTGCCCAGCTGGGTGATCGCCTCCGACCAGGGTGGCACTTCGACGAGGTTTTTTTCCAGGTCAGTCTCAAAGCACATGCGTTGATGCATCAATGCCAACACCCAGGGCTTGATGATATCCAGTGTCGTGATCTGCTCCGGGCCATACCGGGTGTTACTGCCAAATGAAATGCACAATGTTCTATCCGTGTCGAGTTGGACGTTGTACTGCACCTCATCCGCGTAGATGTACTGGGCGAAATACTGATGGTAATACTCAGTGGTCAGGAAGTGCTCAGGTGCAATGTCTGACAAATGAAAAAAGCCACTCTGCGGGTTTTCACGGTTGGCAATGTAAAACGGATCCAGCAGATAAAGCCCTTTTACATAGCGTTCAGTCAGTGCATCCACTTCGTCCGCATCCGCCACTTCGGTCATGCTGATGACTTGTACGTGTTGATCGCTGAAGACCAATACGACCCAGTTGTCGATCGGCACATATTCCTTTAATACGCGAACCAGTGAGCTCCAGAAGGCGGGACGATTGAGCTGCATGATCAGCGCCCCGGCCGACCGATGCCAGGCGAGGTTATGAAGGTCGAGTGACATTTTCTACCCCTTTAGGGTTAGGTATCCGCAGGGCATGGCTAAGTATTCGTAGGTATTTACTATTCAACGGTGCCCGGTATATTCACCCCCACAGCGGGGCATGGCCATGAGGGCCTGTCGTTTTGACAAGGATAGTTATATGAGTCAATTGCATTTGCGAGGCTTTTTTTTAACCGCGCTTGTTTGCCTGGGTGCAAGCGCCCCGGCCGCGGCGGAACAATCACGGGTGAATCTGTACAACTGGTTCGGTTTGATCGCGCCCGAGACCCCCAAGGAATTCGAGCAAAAAACCGGTACCCGGATGCATATGGATGCATTTGACAGTGCGGAGATCATGCAAAGCAAAGTGATGGCGGGGCGCACCGGGTATGATGTCGTCGTCGCCACCTCGAATGTCTTGCCAAGCCTGATCCAGGCGGGCGTGCTGGCGCCGCTGGACCGCACTCAACTGAGTAACTTTTCCCATATCGACCCCGAAATGCTGGCCTTGCTGGCGACCAATGACCCCGGCAACCGCTACGCCGTGCCCTATCTATGGGGCACCACCGGCATCGGCTATGACGTTGACAAGGTCAAGGCCGCGTTGGGTGATAACGCCCCGGTGGACAGTTGGGACCTGATCTTCAAAGAAGAAAACATCAGCAAGCTCAAGTCTTGTGGCGTAGCGATGCTCGACTCCCCGAGTGAAATCACCTCCATCGCGTTGCATTACCTCGGGCTGCCGAGTAACAGCCAGAACCCCGAGGATTACCAGAAGGCCCAGGCGCTACTGTTGAAAATTCGCCCTTACGTCCTCTACTTCGATTCCTCCAGAACCGACGCTGACTTCGCCGATGGCAATATTTGTGTGGTCGTGGGGTGGGCGAGTGGGGCGCTGATGGCGCAGGCAATCAACGAGAAAAACAACACCGGACGCAAGATTGCCTACAGCTTGCCTCGCGAGGGCGGGCTGGTCTGGTCGGAAAATTTCGTGCTGCTCAAAGACGCTCCTCACGCAAAGCAGGGCTTGGCGTTCATCAACTACATGCTTGAGCCGCAAGTCATTGCCAAGAGCTCAAACCACACGCTTTATCCGAATGCCAACAAAGATGCCACCGAGCTTGTCGAGCAGAAGCTGCGCAGCAATCCTTGGATTTACCCTTCCAAGGAGACCATTGCCACGCTGGTTCCTCTCGAACCGCTGCCCTTGAAGCTGGAACGCATCCGTACACGTGTGTGGACCAAGGTCAAGAGTGGTACGTGACCGGGTGAATGAGCAGGGCAGCCCAAGGGGCTGTCGCGCAGGCTCCAGGGAGGGAGGTAAATCATGTGCCAGTGCGACTTTCAGCGCGACGCGCAGTCGGACGATGACCAGGCTTACAAGGACATTGAAGAGCAGATTGGCCGCTCCACGCCCGAGCAGGCCTGGGCCATGTATTACGTCTCGACCGGCATGGTGCGTGAGCACATTACACGGGCGGTGATGGAGCATATCGGCAGGGGCAACCGCGCGCTGTTGCTCGAATTCCCCGAGCTTGCCCGGATTGAAGAGACGTCTCGATTCCTGCTGCCGCTGTGACGACAACGGCGGTCAGTGAGGATCGACGATTTGATCGCACTCGTGTTCATCGCGTGTTCGCCGCGTGGGCCAGGCGTAACGTGGCCTGGCGGATCTCTTCCTGGTTGAGTGACGCAAAGCCCAGGCGCAGTGCATTTTCCGCTTGGCCGGTGGGCGAGAACTGCCGGCCGCTGCGCACCACCAGCCCGTGCGTCAGCGCTGCTGCGACCATCTGGTCAACGTCTATTTGATCTTCGAAGCGCACCCACAGCGCCAGGCCACCTTCCGGCTCCCGCACATTGATGCGATCACCGAACGCCTCATGCAGGCACGCCTGTAAGGTTTCGCGGCGGGCCCGATATTCTTTCGACACCCGGCGTAGATGCTTCTTCAACTCACCGTCATTGATCAGGTCCGCCAGCATCTTTTGCGCAACCGCATCGGCGTCCCCCAGCATCAGGGCAGCGTTGCGATGCAGGGCTTGAATCAGGTCAGTGGGGGCCACCACATAACTGCAGCGAAACGTCGAGCCGAGTGCCTTGGATAACGACGCGATATAGATCACGTGGCGCTGCGCGCGGTCGCTGGCCAGCGGGAGGTAGGGGCGCCCGTTAAAGTGATATTCGTGGTCGTAGTCTTCTTCGATGATGCAGAAGTCATGCAGTGCCGCCAATGCGAGCAGGTGTTGCCGTCGCGCGGCGTGCAGGCTGACGGTGGTCGGAAACTGGTGGTGCGGGGTGACATAAATCATCCGCACTTTATGTTCGCGACACAGACGGTCGACCTGGTCCGTGCGACAGCCTTCCTCATCCATCTCCACCGTGACCAGTTGCGCCCCCAGCTTTCGGAAAATTTCCCACGCTGGTGGGTAGCTCAAGCGTTCCACCAACACCACGTCGCCGGGTTTGATCAGCAGGCTGGCCGTCAGGTGCAGCGACACTTGAGTGCCTTGGGTCAGGCAAATATTGTCGGCGTTGACCGCCAGCCCGCGGTTGTTGCGCAGCATCTCGGCGAGGGCGCAGCGCAACTGATAGCCGGTGCCCTCGCTGCCAAAGCGCACCGTGTTGGACGCAAAGCTGTTACGCAGGGCATTGCGATAGTAGCGATGTAACACGGCTTGCGGCAGCAAGCGGTGGTCGCTGGTGCCATTGTCGAAAAACAGCGCGTCATGCCGATGATGCAGTGCCGTCACCTGGGCGTTCTGGTCGAAATACGGGGCGTTCGTCTGTGCCAGGATGTGGGGGGCGAAGGACTGTTGCGCATGGCTGGGCAGGTGCCTGGACGCCAATTGCGCATTGACGAAGGTGCCCCGACGCGGCTCGCTGACCAGCCAGCCTTTGGTCTGTGCCTCTTCGTAGGCCAGGATTACGGTCTTGCGATTGACGTCGAGCAACTGCGCCATCTCCCGCGTGCCGGGCAGCAACGTACCGGGCGGTAAGCGTCCTTCGACGATCGCGGTCACCAGGCCCTCGGCGATCTTGCGGTAGGACGCTTGGCTGGCGCTCGCGTCAAGCTTGAGCAGCGGGCGCCATTTACGCATCTGGACCATATGAAGTATCCAAAACTGGAGGTTTTAATGGGCCTAGTCTAACGCAACAATCAAGCCTCACTGACCCCGAGGTTGTTATGAATACACGTCATGTCATCGAACTGTCCCCCTCCGGCCAAACCTTTGAGGCCGGTGACGAACTGTTGCTGGATGCCATGCTTGCCCAAGGCTTGTCGGTGCCGTTTTCTTGCCGGCGCGGTGCCTGTGGATCGTGCAAGGTGGTGGTCGCAGAGGGTCACTACCGGGCCAAACCCCTGGCGCCTGGCGCACCCGCGCCGAGTTACCCGCTGGCGGCGGATGAGATGCTGCTGTGTCAGAGTCATGCCTGTGGCGACATGCGCCTGGAAATCCCGGGTTGGTCGCTGGACGCGCCCACCCTGGCGGTCGAGGCGCAGGTCGTGAGCATTCGCGCCCTGAGCCCCGATGTCATCGAGTTGGTGCTGCTGCCCAATACACCCCTGGAGGTGCGGGCCGGGCAGTACGTCAAGTTCTGCCTGGACGACGGCGACTCGCGTTGCTTCTCGATAGCCAACCTGCCGGCCCAGGATGACGGACGCCTGGTCTTTCATATTCGTCGGGTGGTCGGCGGGCATTTTTCCGACATCCTCCTGGCTGCACTCGACGTCGGCGACGGGTTGACGCTGGAAGGGCCTTTTGGTGCTTGTACCTGGCAAGACGTGGACGCCAGCGCCGCCGTGCTGTTTGCCACGGGCACCGGTTATGCCGGCATCAAGCCCATCCTGCTGACGGCGCTGGCGCGCAAGGCAGAGGTCACGTTGTATTGGGGCGGCTCGCGGCCGGAGGACTTTTACGACAGCGCATTTCTCGCCTGGGCGAGTAGCGAGTTCCCGGGGTTTCACTGGCACCCGGTGCTGGCGTCCCAGGGGCGGGTGCAAGAGGTGGCGCTGAGCCATGGGCATGCCTGGGCAAACACCCAGGTCTGGGCGTGCGGCAACAGCGCCATGATCGGCCACGTCCGCCAACACTGCCTTGAGGCGGGTCTGCCGGCTCACCGCTTTGTCGCCGAAGCCTTTGTGCCCAGCGGACGTTCGAGTGCAGAAACCCCAGCACTCGCGTTTGACCCGATCTGGGAAAAAGTCGGCCCACGCTATTCACTGGATGGCATGCTGGCGGCACGCGAACACTCCATGCGTGCCCTGGGGGCGATCGCCAGCCAACTGACGGTCGGTATGACCACGGCCGAGGCCCTCGAAATGGCGGCCCGGCAACTGCAAGCCATGGGCGCTTCGCATACCTGGCACCCGACCTACATTCGCTTTGGCGATGACACCGTTCGCCCGCCCAGGGAGGGGATCGACCCGCTGCGCAGGCTGCGCGCCAGCGATATCGCGGTGGTGGATCTTGGCCCCGTGTGGGACGGCTACGAAGGCGACTACGGCGACACGTTCGTGTTCGGTGAGGCGCCGCTGCACCTGGCGTGCAAAAAGGCCCTGCATGAAGTCTTCGATGAAACGCGCGAAGCGTGGACGCGTGGCCTGACCGGTTGCGAACTCTATGACTTCGCTGAATCCCGTGCCGTTTCAAAAGGCTGGAGGTTGGCGCGCAACCTGGCCGGGCATCGCATCGCCGATTTCCCCCACGCGTTGTTCGAGTGCAAGGAGTTGGCTGCCTTGGAGATCCCCCCGAGTGAAATGGCCTGGGTCCTGGAAATCCAGCTATGCCATCCCACCGAACCCGTCGGTGGGTTCTTCGAGGATATCCTCATGCTCGACGTCTGAGAGCCCGCCGTTGCGGCGGGCTCCGTCCGGTCAGAGCTTCGGCAGTTGCCCGATACGGCCCATCATTTCGGTAACGATCTGCAGGTCCAGCAAGAACTGGTCGACGGTCTTGAACTCATTGTCGGTGTGGCCGGTGTATTTCACTTCCGGGCGCGCCAAGCCGAACTGCACGCCGTTCGGCAGCTCATGCACCGACGTCGCGCCGGCCGAGGTCCCGAACTTGTGTTCCATGCCCAGGTTTTCGGTGGCCACCGCCAGCAGGGCCTTGACCCACTCGCCTTCGGGGTTGCGGTACATCGGTTCGGCGATTGAGTAGGTGAAGTCCACTTTGACTTTGGTTTTCTTGTCCCAAGCGCTCAGCTTGTCGGCAATCTCGGCTTTGAGTTTTTCCGGCGACTTGCCCTTCGGCACACGCAGGTTCACCGCCAGCTTGAAGGCTTTGTCATCCAGGCCGACAAACGTCAGCGAGGTGGTCAGCGGGCCCATGAAGTCATCGGCGAAACCTACGCCCAACTTGCCCCCCAGGTAATCCAGGCCCCAGTTATCCGAGGCATACCGCGCGGCGTCGGTGATGTGGTTGTGCTTGAGGGCGATCGTGCCGTCGACGCTGTGGATCAATTCCAGCATGCGCGCCACCGGGTTGACACCGGACTCCGGTTCGGACGAGTGCGCGGACACGCCGGTGACGGTCAACTTGACGTCTTTGCCGTCGACCTTGGCGGTGACCTCGAAATCGCCGCCGTTGCGCTTGGCGTATTCAGCCCCGGCCTTTTGCAGGCTGGCGGCCAATTCGGCCGGCTTGTCGCTGACCAGGGTGGCGACTGAAGCCGACGGAATCTGGTTGGTGGCCATGCCGCCGGTCATCGAGATGATTTCCGCGCCTTTGCCTTCCCCCTTGCGACGTGGGAAGGTGGCCATGACCGTGCCATAGCCTTTCTCGGCAATCACCACCGGGTAACCGCCATCCAGTGCCAGGTTGTACTGCGGCGTCGGGTTGCGCTCGAAGTAATACGGGATCGCATCCCCCGACGTTTCCTCGGTGGTGTCCACCAGCAGCTTGAAATTGCGCGCCAGTGGCAGTTTCTCCTCCTTGATCACCTTCATCGCATACATCGCCACCACAATACCGTTCTTGTCATCCTCGGTGCCGCGGCCATACATGCGGTCGCCAATCAGCGTGACCTTGAACGGATCGAGCTTTGTGCCGTCCTTGAGTACCCAGTTTTCTGGCGTGACTGGCACGACGTCGGCGTGGGCATGAATACCGACCACTTCATCGCCGCTGCCCTCCAGAGAGATTTCGTACACGCGGTTGTCGACATTGCGGAAGCTCAGGTTGAAGGCTTTCGCCAGGCCCTGGAGCTTGTCGGCGATCTTGAGGAATTGCGGGTTTTTGTACTGCGGCAGGCCATCCACGTTGAAGGTGGGGATTTCCACCAGCTCGCGCAGGGTTTCGAGGGCAGCCTTGCCGTACTTCACGCGGGTGTAGATACCCAGCAGGCGATGGATTTCGTTTTGCTGCTCGGCGGTGAGGGGCTTGTTGTCGAGAAATGCACTGATGGCCGGGCCCACGTCGCTGGTTTTGCCCAGCTCGCCCTTGGCCAGGGTGCCGAGGAAACCACGAAAATCAGTGACGGAGGTTTCGCTGAAACTCTTGATAATCGCCGTGCTCTGCTGCGCGGTGATGTTGGCGAAGGCGGGCGAAGTAAAGGCCGAAAGACTGGCCGCGAACAGGGTCGCAACGGCCAATTGCTTAAGTGGAAAGTGCATGGAGGGACGCATTCCTTTGCAGGTAGTGAGTAGGACGTTTCTGATCGATCTGTCAGAAACATTTCCACACACTACCATTACTCAGGTGTCCCTGGTCAATGCTGGCCAGGATGGGGCGCCGGGTACTCATCGGTGACGTTCAAGGCTCTTGCGTAGGGCCCGTCCCACAGCTGCTCATGCAGATCCCCTATACGCCTGGCCATCGTTTCACTGCGCATCACCACTTCCAGATTGCGCGAGTTATCCAGGTAGCCACCCAGCCAATTGCTGGTACCCACCCACGCCACTTTCCCGTCGATCTCCAGGGTCTTGCTGTGGATGACCCGCGCGTAGGGAATAAACCCTTGCTTGGCCTCGGGCAGGGTGACGATCTTGATCTGCACGTTGGGCAGTACCGCCAGGCTTTTCAGGTACGGCAACTCCAGTGCGTCGGTGTTCCAGTTCGACACCATCAGCTTGATCGACACCCCCCGCGCGGCGGCCGCTCGCACGGCGTTGTCGATCACGGCGTAATACGGGCGGGTTTTATCCGGGCCGTAGGACAGCGGCGCGTAGTCGAGCAACTGCACGCGGACTTCGTGTTGTGCTTCGCTGAGCAGGCGTGGCAGTTCGAGTTGTGAATCACCCACGCCCGGCGGGTTGTAGCGTTGCGGGCTGGCCACCAGGTAGTTGCCGGTGCGCGCGGGTGCTGTACCGGCGGCCGGCAGGGGCACGGGTTGGTGCTCGGTGAGGGCGGCCTGCGCTCGCCAGTCCTGGTCAAAGATCGCCTGTACCTGGCTTACCACCGGGGCGTCGGTGATCCGCAGTCCGGTTTCATGGATATGTTCCAAAGAACGCCAGTCGAAATTCTGGCTGCCGATAAACGCCTGTTTGCCATCGACCACCATGTATTTGGCGTGGAGGATCCCGCCGCTCAGTTGTCCGTACGACAACACGCGTAAGCTCAGGTTGGGAATCGCGCGTAAGCGTTCCAAGGTGGAGGCTTCTGACAAGCGAATGCCTTTTTCCTCCAGCAGGAAGCGAATCTTCACGCCGCGTTTGCCAGCGGCTTCCAAGCGTTCGATGACGCTGTCCATCACCGAGCCGGGGTGATCCACCGCGTAGAACTGGCCGATATCGATCGTACTTTTGGCGCCGTCGAACAGTTCGATCCACACCGGGCCCGGCTGGCGCAGATCGGCGGTGCCCAACGCGGTATCCACCGGCACGGTGTGCACCAGTTCAAACCCCGGAATCGAAAAATCCGCCTGGACCAGCGGACTCATGAGCAAGCCGGCGAGGCCTGCAATGCGCACTTTCAAGGAGAGGGACATAGCGGTCTCGAGTCAGAAAAAGAAGACGGGCGCATCACGCGCCCGTCCTAACACTTACGCAGTACGGCTGTGCAACGCCGCAGGCACCAGATGCGGCACTTCACCCTGCACACGGGCACCGGTGGCGGCGCGAATCAGCAGGATCTTCAACTGATCGTTGATGCGCTCCAGACTGTCCTGGAAGAAGTTGTGGAAGACCACGCAGAACAGCGCAATGGCGATCCCCAAACCGGTGGCGAACAACGCGGTACCGATGCCACCGGAAATCTGCCCTGGGTCGGACACGCCCGCCGAGGCCAGCGCCTTGAACGTGTCGATGATGCCGAGGATGGTGCCCAGCAAGCCCAGCAGCGGCGCGGCGGTGGTGATGGTCTCGATGATCCACAGGCTGCGGGCGAGTGGCGCGCGGGTGGTCAGGTATTGGGTTTCGATCACGTCATCCAGGTCCTTGCGCGAACCGTGGGAGGCCTTCTGTGCCAGCACCGGCACCACCATGCTTAATGGCAGGCTGTCGCGACGCGTCAAGCTATCCGGCAAGTCGCGCTCGCTGTGCACCTGGGCGCCCAGTGCCGCGGTCAAGGCGCGTGCCTGGCGGCGGACGTAGGCGAAGTAGATGCCTCGTTCGATGGTGATGAAGATGGCGATGGCCATCGCGGCATACATCACATAGAAGGTGATGTCGTGGAGCAGGTTCATGTCCATGTTCACTGACCTCGCAGTTAGAAATTGGCTTCCAGGGACACCGTCACGGTGCGTTCCAGGCCGACGATGTAGGCCGGGTCGCCGTCGCGGAAACCACCGTAGGTGGCGGCGTTGGTCTTGGTGGTGTACACCCCGTCCAGGTACTTCTTGTCGAACAGGTTGTCGACGTTCAGGCGCAGGGTCGCGTCCTTGACCACCTTCTTGTCCACCGGCAGGTAGATACCGGCGCCGGCGTTGAACACGGTGCGCCCGGAGATGGCTTCATCGTTGGTCAGGTCGCCGTAGAGCTTGCTGGTGTATTTGCCGCCGAAGGTGCCGTAGAAGCGCCCGTCGTCATACCCGATGTTGGCTGCCAGCATGTTTTTCGGCACGTTGGCGAACTGCTTGCCGCTGGTGGGCAACAGGATCGCTTTGCCGGCGTTGTAGACGGTCAGGTCATCCTGCTGCTCGGCCTTGGTGTAGGTGTAGGAGGTGTAATAGTTGAAGTGGTTGGGCAGCAGGCCGCTCCACTCCAGCTCCAGCCCGCTGTTGTTGACGGAGCCGGCGTTGATGTCGGCGAAGTCGCCGTTGATGTCCTTGGACGACACCTGGCGATCCTTGAACTGCATGTAGAACAAGGTGGCGGCCACGGTCATGTCGTCGCCGGTGAAGCGCCAGCCCAACTCATGGTTCCAGCTGGTTTCCGGCTTGGAGTTGATCGAGTCCACGCCCTTGTCGTACAGCACGTAGTTCTGCGGGATACGCATGTTGCGCGACAGGCTGTAGAACAGTTGGTCGCGTTCATCGAGCTGGTATTTGAGGCCAGCGTTGGGCAGCAGTTTGTTGTAGCTCTGGTTACGTTTTTCGGCTTGTTCGGTGAGGCTGCCGTGGTTGGTACCGTCACGCTTGACGTTCATGTACGCCAGGCCGGCCACCAGGGTCCAGTCGGGGGCGAAATACCAGGTGTCCTGTGCCCAGACTTTCTGTGCTGGCGTGACGGTGAAGCGGTCGCGACCCTGCACGGTATTGCCGTTGGCATCGACCACGGCGTCGCCGTCCGGCCAGGTGTCGGTGGGTTTGCCGTTGTTCTTGAGCGCAATGAACGGTTGGGTCTGGCTCTGCCGCGCGCGTTCGTACCAGTAGCCGAATTGCAGGCTGTGTTCTTCCAGGTCCCAGTTCAGCTTGGTGGTAATCCCTGGTCGCCACGTCTGCGTGCGCGAAGGGCGGTAGTACACGCCGGTGGTGGAGGAACCGTCGGCGTTGTACTGCGCTGCGGTAGGCAGGTTGCTCAGGTCGAATACGCCGCCAGCGTTCGAGCCACGGTTGAGTGCGTAGCTGGATGAGCCGACCCCGCTGCCGTTGCCCCAGTAGTAATACGGGATCACCGACAGGGCCAGGTTATCGGCCAGTTTGAACTGGGTGTTGAGCACGCCGGTAAAGGTCTGGAACGGGTTCTGCGCCAGGGCGTAGTAGCTATTGAGCTTGCCGTTGCTACCCACGGTCGGCGTGGCGGGGTAGGGGTCGTACTTAGGGCCGTTCTGTTGGAATTGGGCCTTGGTCAACTGGCTATAACTGTTGTTGTCCTGCTCGTGGTACTTGAGGATCAGGTTGGCGGTGTTGCCGTTGCCCGCATCGAAGAAACTGTTCCACTCGACCTTGTCCGCCCGCACGGCACCTGAACCACGCCACATCTCGCCTTCGGTGTGGGACACCGATAGCCAGTTGCTCAGGCCATTGACCTCGCCGGTATTGAGACGGGCGAAGGTCTTGCGCGTGGCGTTGCTGCCCATGATCTGTTTGACGAACGCGCCGGTTTCCTTGGTCGGGCGAATGGTCACGATGCCGATATTGCCGCCGCTGGAGCCGATATGCGGGCCGTCGGATTCGGCCGAGCCCTGGGTGACGAAGATCTGGTCGATGTTTTCCGGGTCGCCCAGCAGGTTGGAATACAACGCGTAGTTGCCGGAATCGTTGATCGGCATACCGTCCACGGACATCCCCACCTGATCGGAGTTAAGCCCGCGCATGGTGAAGCGAAAGCCCGAGAGGCCGGTGTTGTCTTCACTGGAGATATTCAAGCCCGGGGTGTACTTGAGCTTGTCGATCGCATTGCCGGTGGCGGTCTGTTTATCCAGGGCCTCCTTGGTCACGGTGGAGCGAGCCTTGATGCTTTCTTCCTGCACCATATAACCGCCACCGGCAGTGGCTTTGCCCTGAACCCCAATGGTCCCGACATCGCTGTCGCTGGTGTCGGCCATGGCCATGCCGTGGCCCATGCTTGCGGCAACGAGTGCCAGATGAATCCGTGTGAACCTCATCACTGTCGTCCTGGTGTCGGGTGCTTATTGCACGCTGTAGTTGAAGGTGGCGGTGAAGCGCTGCTCATTGCGCCCCCCGAAGGCTTGCTCGGGGAACGGCTTGACTTGCTTGATACGACGCAAGCTGTTGGTGGCGGCCCGGTTGAGCAACATGCTCGAGGCCTGGGTTTGCAAGCCGGAGTCGAGTACCCGACCCTGGCGGTCTACCAGCAGCCAGATCACGACCTCGCCGGTGGGGCGTTCGAGGGAGGCCTGGCGTCCGGTGGGGTATTGCTTGTAGGTGTCCAGCTCATTGCGCAAACCCTTGAGGTAACCGCCTTCCAGGGCCTGGCTGTCGACTTTCGGTGGCGCAGGCGGTGCGGGTGTCGGCGCCGCCGGGGCAACCACGGGTGGCGCCGGTTTGGCGGCGGCTACCGGTGGCGCGGTGGGCGCGGTTTTGGTGATCACCGGTTTGGGTTGCGGTTTTGGCTTGGGCTTGGGTTCCGGCTTGGGCTGTGGCGGCGGTGGGGCCGGCGGGGCCTCTTCGTCCTCGATCACGGGGGGTGGCGGCTCTTGTTCCACCACCGGTTCCGGCACCACTTCGGGCTCCGGTTCGACCAATGCCAACTCGACCGCCGACTCGTCGTACACCGGCTCGACTTTCAACGTCTGGGACTGGATACCCAGTGCAATCAGCACCAGGGCGATCAGGGCCGGCACACTGCCGAGCAGCTGACGCGCACGAAACAGGACGTACATGATCAGGACTTACGCGTGGCAATGGACACGGAGGTAAAGCCACCCATACGCAGGGTGTCCATCACCTCGACCAGGCGCGACACTTCCACGCCCTTGTCGCTGTTGACGATGATCGTCGACTTGGTATCAGGCTTTTCTGCCGCCTTCAGCGCCGGTACCAGAGCATCGACCGTAAGGTCTTTGCCGTCGAGTTGCAGCTGGCCTTCCAGGCCCAAGGTCAGGATGAATTTGTTCTGTGGCTTGAGCTGTTGTGAGCTGCTGGCGCTGGGCAACTGGGTCTTCATACCGAGCGCCGGAATCACGTTCAGGCTCACGAGTACGAAAAACACCAGGAGGAACATCATCACGTCGATCATCGGGATCAGTTCGATGTGTGCCTTGCGCTTCTTGGGTTCATCCCAGGTTCTCATTCCGCTACCCCGTTATTGAATTAGGGGCGACACGCTAGCAATGAAAAATGACCGAACGGTTAACTTTAGTTGACGTTTTGAGGGCTCTAGGACGCGTCTTACAGACGACTTACCGGTCATTTCCGGGGTGTAACCAAACTGACACTCACAGGGGGCATTCTCAAAAACTTTACATTGAGGTGCCCCTGGAATGAGTAGCCAATTGCCACATCTCTCCACCTCGCGACTGCTGTTGCGAGCGCTGGAAAAAGCCCAGGCCGAGACGTTGTGCGCCCTTGCCAACGGGCCGAACGTTGCCGACAACACGGCCAGCATTCCGTCGCCGTACACGCTGGAAGACGCCCATGGTTTTATCGACGGCATGCAGGAAAAATTTCGTTCCCTGGGCTTGATTAGCCTGGGCATGCATCGGCGTGACATAGACGCGTTGGTGGGCATCGTTAGCCTGCGCATCAACGCTACTCATCACTACGGGCACTTGGGTGGCTGGGTGGCGGCGGATGCGCGCAACCAGGGGTATGCGGCCGAAGCCGCGCGTGCGCTGATGGACTACGGGTTTACCGAACTCGGTCTGTATCGCGTGGGAAGCCAGTGCTTCAGCCGCAACAAGGAGTCAGCGCGGGTCATGGAAAAAATCGGCCTGCAATACGAAGGTTGCAGGCGCGGGGCGTATCTCAAGAATGGGGTGTATGAAGACATGCTGGTGTTCGCCGCGGTACGTGAGGACTGGGAGTCTCGGTCATGAGCGGCGAGATTGATCTTGGCCGCCGCCGGGTACTTGCCGGGCTGGCGGTGGCTACCACCTTTTCGATTCTCAGCCCGTTCGCCCGCAGTGCGGGAGTCGACTATCCCTTCACCTTGGGCGTGGCGTCTGGCGATCCGCTGCCAGATGGCTTTGTGATCTGGACACGCCTGGCGCCGTTGTTCAATGCGGTCGATGGCCAGGGTGGCTTGAGGCGTGCGGTGCCGGTACGTTGGCGAGTGGCCAGCGATGCGGCGATGACACGCATTGTGCGCCAGGGCGAGGTGATGGCCACCGAGCGGTTTGCCCATTCGGTGCATGTGGAGGTCGCGGGGTTGGTGGCGGGCAGGCCGTATTGGTACCAGTTCGAGGGGCTGGGGGCGCAGAGCCCGGTGGGGCAGTCGCGTACGGCGCCGCCACGGGATGCGATGGCATCGGCACACGTGGGGTTTGTTTCCTGCTCGCACTGGGAGCGTGGTTATTTCAGCGCCTATCGCCACCTGGCGGCGGAGCAACCCGACCTGGTGTTCTTCCTCGGCGACTACATCTATGACAATTCCTATGCGGCCGATTCGGGCAAGATCATTCGTCCCCATGGCAGTGGCAATGCGGTGAGCCTGAGGGACTACCGCAACCGCTACGCCCTGTACAAAACCGATCCGGACCTGCAGGCCCTGCACGCCGCGGCCCCCAGCGTGGCCACCTGGGACGATCATGAGGTGCAGAACGACTACGCCAACCGCTGGTCCCAGGACCCCAGGATTCCAGTGGCACAATTTCTCCAGCAACGGGCAGCGGCCTACCAGGCGTTCTACGAACATATGCCGCTGCGCGCCAGCAGCCTGCCCCACGGCTCGGACATGCGTATCTACCGACGCCTGGACTACGGACGAGTGGCGCGTTTCCACGTACTCGACGGCCGCCAGTATCGCTCCGAACAACCGTGCATCCTCGCCAATGGCAGCCACCAGGGGCATGTAGCGGCCAATACTTGCGCCGACTTGCGTGACCCAGGGCGCACGATGCTGGGGTGGCAGCAGGAGGCCTGGCTGGACCAGGGCTTCGCCCAGTCCAAGGCGCAGTGGAATGTGATCGCCCAGGACTTGCTGGTGGCACCGCTGACCCAACGCGACCTGACCAGCCACATGCCTGGGCGCTGGACCGATGGGTGGGATGGCTATATGGCTAATCGTTCGCGGATGCTGGCGTCCATCGAGCGTCATCGGGTCAAGAACCCGGTGTTCTGGGGCGGCGATATCCATTCGTTCTGGGTCACGGACCTGCATGCCGATGGCGATCGCCCGGATTCACCGGTCGTCGCCACCGAGTTTGTCGGCACGTCGGTGACGTCCGACGGGCCGCCCTATGACGCCTTCACCCAGATCCTGCCGCTGAACCCCCATGTGAAGTTTTTCGACAGTCGCCAGCGGGGCTATGTGTCGGTGGCATTGGAGGCGCGAAAGATGCTGACGAACTTTCGGGTGATTACCGATCCGCGCGACCCGGCAGCCACCGTTTCGACGCTCAAGTCGTTTGTAGTGGAGCCGGGGCGGGCAGGGGCGATCATGGTCTAGGGCGTGCTTTTATCGCTGAGTTTGCCGCTGATGGGTTGTGTCAGTTGATTTCGTAGCGAACGGACAACGCGCCCTTTTTCTCCGACAGCGCCAGGATCGTCACCTGGCCCAGCTCGCTCAACGCTTGCACATGGGTACCGCCGCAGGCATAGGCGGGCAGTTCGCCAAAGCCGACTTCCCGGGTGCCATCTTCCAGCGTCATATGGCGCGGGAAGTCGGCGGCGATCCATTGGTTGACCTGCTGCTGAATGGCTTCGGCGTCCATGGTCTGGGCCTGTTCGCCACGAATAAACGTGATCTTGCCTTCGCCTGGCCAATGGTGCGCCTTGATCGGCATCCAGCCGAGTGTTTCGCCGACATTGCCGATCAAGTGGCCGGCGGAATGCAGGCGGGTATGCAGGGTGCGACGTTGCTCATCGACCCGCGCCGTGATCGGGCCCGGTTCCACCGGCTGGTCGACATAGTGCACCACGCGATCGGCCTCTTGGGTGACCCGCACTACCTGACTGCCGCCAAGCCAGCCCGTGTCGAACGGTTGGCCACCGCCCTGGGGGTGGAAAATCGTCGATAGCAGGATGACGGCAAATTGCCCTGCGTGCGGCGTGCAGCTCAGCACTTCAAGCTCGGCTGTGAGGTGGTCGTGGGTGAAAAACAGGCGCTCGGTCATTCTCTACATCCGCATCAAGGTTCTGCGGGCAGTATAAATAGTGCGTGAATGAGTGATAATCCGCTGAATTATCAATGGACCTGTGCGTCATGAGCATCAATCTTCCCTTGCCGCTGCTGGGTGAAATGGCGATCTTCGTCAAAGTGGTGGAAGCCGGCAGTTTCTCCGCAGCGGCGCGGCAATTGAGTGTTTCGCCGTCGGCGGTGAGCCGGAGTATTTCGCGACTCGAACAGGCGCTGGCGACTCGCCTGCTGCAGCGCACCACGCGCAAGTTGCGTTTGAGCGAGGGCGGCGAAGAAGTGTTCAAGCGTTGCCAGGAGATGGTCAACGCGGCGCGCTCGGTGATGGAAATCAGCGGCCAGTTCACCCACGAGCCCGAGGGCCTGGTGCGGGTCAGCGTGCCCAAGGCGGTGGGGCGTTTTGTGGTGCATCCGCATATGCCGGAGTTTCTGCGGCGTTATCCCAAGGTGGATGTGCAACTGATCCTGGAGGATCGGCATGTGGACCTGATCGACGACAACGTCGACCTGAGCATCCGCATCACCGACAGCCCGCCGCCTGGGCTGGTGGGGCGGCAACTGCTGCCCATCGAGCACTTGCTGTGCGCGACACCCCAGTATCTGGCCGAGCACGGCACGCCTGGCCATCCCCAGGATTTGTTAGGACACAGTTGTATCTACCTGGGGGAAACCCCAGGGGATTCACGCTGGAAATTTCGCCAGGGCGGCAGGGCGGTGACGGTCGGCGTGCGTGGGCGTTATGCGGCAAACCACACGGGCGTGCGGCTCGATGCCGTGTTGCAGCATGTGGGGATTGGCAGCTTGCCGTATTTCACCGCGCGGCATGCCTTGGAGGAAGGGCGCTTGGTGCAGGTGTTGCCCGCGTGGGATTTTATTGCGTCCTACCATGGTCAGGCGTGGTTGCTGCATTCGCCAACGCGGTATCTGCCGCCGAAGTTGCGGGTGTTTATCGATTATCTGGTGGCGTGCATGGCGAAGGAGCCGACGTTGAGCCGCCGCTGAGTCTCTGACGTAGCGCTGTCGCACAGCAAACTGGAAACCCTGTGACGAGCGGGCCCGTTGTGGCGAGCAGGCCCGTTGTGGCGAGCGGGCTTGTTGTGGCGAGCGGGCCTGTTGTGGCGAGCGGGCTTGCCCCGCGTT
>NZ_JBMDIS010000130.1:0-12190 GCF_057808775.1 Pseudomonas sp. FG86
CAGTCGCTACATGTGTGACTGATACACCGCCATCGGGGGCAAGCCCCCTCCCACATTTGGTTTTGCGTTGGCAGTTAGAGCAGCGGTTCGTCAGGCTTTTTGTTCTTCCAGCCATCATTGCCCGGCAGCAGCAGGTTCAGACCAATCGCGACCACCGCACACAAGGCAATGCCCTTCAGGCCGAAGTCGTCCGGCCCCGTGCCGGTACCCACCAGCACACCGCCAATCCCGAACACCAGGGTCACCGACACAATCACCAGATTGCGCGCCTCCCCCAGGTCGATCTTGTGGCGGATCAGCGTGTTCATGCCCACTGCGGCAATCGAGCCGAACAACAGGCATAGAATCCCGCCCATCACCGGCACCGGGATGCTCTGCAGCAGTGCGCCGAACTTACCGATAAACGCCAGGCTGATGGCAAAGATGGCGGCCCAGGTCATGATCTTCGGGTTGTAGTTCTTGGTCAGCATCACCGCGCCCGTCACTTCGGCGTAGGTGGTGTTCGGCGGGCCGCCAAACAGGCCAGCGGCCGTGGTGGCGATGCCGTCGCCCAGCAAGGTGCGGTGCAGGCCCGGTTTTTTCAGGTAGTCGCGCCCCGTCACGCTGCCCACCGCGATCACGCCGCCGATATGTTCGATCGCCGGAGCCAGGGCTACCGGGACGATAAACAGGATCGCCTGCCAGTTGAACTCCGGCGCGGTGAAGTGGGGCAGGGCGAACCACGGTGCGGCGGCGATCTTCGCCGTGTCGACCACGCCAAAATAGAATGACATGGCAAAGCCCACCAGCACGCCGGAGATGATCGGCACCAGGCGGAATATGCCTTTGCCGAACACCGCCACGATCAGTGTGGTCAGCAACGCAGGCATCGAGATCAGCATCGCCGTCTGGTAATGGATCAACTCGGCACCGTCGCCGGATTTACCCATCGCCATATTGGCGGCAATCGGCGCCATGGCCAGGCCGATGGAGATGATCACCGGGCCGATCACGACCGGCGGCAGCAACCGGTCGATGAAGCCGGTGCCCTTGATCTTTACCGCAGCGCCTAGGAAGGTGTAAACGAAACCGGCCGCCATCACCCCGCCCATGGTCGCCGCCAGGCCGAACTGCTGCTTGGCGAGAATGATCGGGGTAATGAAGGCAAAGCTCGACGCCAGGAATACCGGCACCTGCCGCCCGGTCACCAGCTGGAACAGCAGCGTGCCCAGGCCGGCGGTGAACAACGCGACGTTTGGATCAAGACCTGTAATCAGCGGCATCAACACCAGCGCGCCAAATGCCACGAAGAGCATCTGTGCGCCAGACAGGATCTGGCGCCAAAGCGGGTCGTTGAATTCATCCTGCATGCTCACGCGTCCTTCTGCTTGGTACCGAAGATCTTGTCGCCGGCATCGCCCAGGCCCGGGATGATGTAGCCGTGTTCGTTCAGGCGTTCATCGATGGAGGCCGTGTAGATCTGCACGTCCGGGTGGGCCTTCTCGACAGCGGCGATGCCTTCCGGCGCGGCCACCAGCACCATCGCGCGAATGTCCTTGCAACCGGCTTTTTTCAGTAGGTCGATGGTGGCGACCATGGAACTGCCGGTGGCGAGCATCGGGTCGATGATCATCGCCAGGCGCTCGTTGATTTCCGGTACGAGTTTTTCCAGGTACGTGTGCGCCTGCAGGGTTTCTTCATTACGGGCCACGCCCACGGCGCTGACTTTGGCGCCCGGGATCAGGCTGAGTACACCTTCGAGCATGCCGATACCGGCCCGCAGGATCGGTACCACGGTGATTTTCTTACCGGCGATTTTCTCGACCTGGACGGGACCCGCCCAACCGGGGATCTCGTAGCTTTCCAGGGGTAAATCCTTGGTGGCTTCGTAAGTGAGCAACGCTCCGACTTCCTGAGCAAGCTCACGGAAGTTCTTCGTGCTAATGTCGGCGCGGCGCATAAGGCCGAGCTTGTGTCGGATCAGCGGATGGCGGATCTCGCGAGTGGGCATGGGAAAGGCTCCGGCGGCGGGCAAAAAAACCGGCCTAGATTAATCTATCCGAGGGTGTTGTCCTATAGACATCTAGTACGTTAGTCCATTAAGGCTTGAACGTTGCGCCTCACATGCGTACCTTTGCCCGCTTTTCTTGCCACAGCACCCCCTTGGAGAGCGCCATGTCCGCTGATCTCGAGCATATCCGTCAAATCATGCGCGAGGCTGACTGCCTGTACACCGAAGCGCAAGTCGAAGAAGCGATCGCCCGGGTCGGCGCACACATCACTCGCGAGATGGCCGATACCAACCCGGTGGTCTTCTGCGTGATGAATGGGGGCCTGATCTTCGCCGGTAAATTGCTGACTCATCTGCAATTCCCGTTGGAAGCGTCCTATCTGCACGCCACCCGTTACCGCAACGAAACCAGCGGTGGCGATCTGTTCTGGAAAGCCAAGCCGGAAGTCTCGTTCATCGACCGCGACGTGCTGATCATCGACGACATCCTTGATGAAGGGCACACCCTGGGCGCGATCATCGACTTCTGCAAACATGCCGGCGCGCGCAAAGTACACACCGCCGTGCTGATCGACAAAGATCACGACCGCAAGGCGCGTCCTGAGTTGAAAGCCGATTTCGTCGGTCTGCCGTGCATCGATCGCTACATCTTCGGTTACGGCATGGACTACAAAGGTTACTGGCGCAATGCCAATGGGATTTACGCCGTCAAAGGGATGTAAGGCATGACTCGCTTTCTTGACCAGACGTTGTTTGCCGAGTTGGCCGAGAAAGCGGCCGCCAGCTCCCGTGGCCGGCACCACCATAACTTCCATCAGATGGAAGAGCCGTGCCATCGCCTGGCGGTGGGCCTGCAACCCGATACGTATGTACCGCCTCACCGTCACCTGAGCGCGGACAAGGCTGAAACGCTGCTCGTGCTCAAGGGGCGCCTGGGCTTGTTGGTGTTCAGCGAGGCCGGCGAGGTGCTTGCCCAGCGTGTGATGCAGGCGGGCGGTGAATGTTCGGGTGTGGATCTGCCACCGGGTGTGTTCCATGGCTTGGTGGTGCTGGAGCCCGATACTGTGATGTTCGAGTGCAAGGCCGGGCCCTATCGGCCGGTTGGTGAGGGTGAACTGGCTGACTGGGCGCCCCGCGAAGGCGATGCCGATGTGGCGCAGTATCAACGCTGGATGCTTGCCCACTTCGATTGAGCTACAGTGCTGGGCCATCTTCTGCGGAGCGGCCCATGAGCCTGTTGATACGCACCTGCGCCGCCCTGGCGCTGACCTTGAGCCTGCCCCTGGCCGCCGCGCCTGCGCCGATGCACAGTCAATTCCTGCCGCCGGACGACCTGGCCTTGCGCGCCGAAGCGCCTGACCAGCAGCAACTGCTGCAAATTACCGAATATGCAGTGGTGGTGGGTAACCAGCGTCAATCCACCCAGCAGCCGATTCCGGTGACCTCTCCGTTGATGATTCGACTCAAGGGCAAGTCCTTGAACAAGGGCGCGACCATCGCCCAGGTGGTCCTCAATTTCGATGCCGAAAGCAAAAGCCTGAAAAAGCCGGCATACGATGACAAGAGTAAAACCTTGACCCTGTCGTACCCGGTGACCCAGTACCGAGTGATTGTCGACTTGCTGCGCAATGACACGGTATATGTGCAGTTCCTCAGTTACGCCAATGGGCATATCTGGGCGGATTTGCATACCGGGGCTGTTCGTACCAAATAGCAAAAACACTGAAGAACTAATGTGGGAGGGGGCAAGCCCCCGATAGCAGTGTGTCAGTCGCTACATGTGTGACTGATACACCGCCATCGGGGGCAAGCCCCCTCCCACAGTTTGATCTGCATTCATCAGGTAGGCCTCAGTTGGCTTTTGCGGTCTTGGAGCAACGGGAGTTGTACTGGTGTACTCGATTAAAAATGTGGGAGGGGGCTTGCCCCCGATGAGGGCCTGTCAGTTGATGCATCTGTGGCTGATCCACTGCCACCACATTGGTTCTTCAGCGCTTTCGAAGCCCGCGCCTCGCAGGTAGACTTCAAACCCCGTGTAAATGTCTGCAGGCTGGAGTCGGTAATGCGTAAAGATAAGAAACAGGTGATTGGCGACGAAATCGGCGACGATCAAATCAAGTTGTTCCTGGACTTCGAGCCAGTTGACGCGACTTCACCGTCCCTGCACAAACTGATCAAGGCCTATCGTGGCCTGCGTATCGACGATTTCGAACGCTTCCTGGGCTTCTTCAAGGCTGCTGGCCTGGACCTGGACGGCAAGGACGAGCATGGCCAGACCTTTGTCGACCTGATCAAGGACCAGCGCAACGCCGCCGAGTACATCGAGCTGATCGACAACGCCCGCGGCTGACGCTTGCGAGGCATAAAAAAACGCCCCGCTCTCAGCCTGAGAGCGGGGCGTTTTTGCTTTTAACTGTAGGAGCGAGCTTGCTCGCGAAGAACGCAAGGGCACCCCGTTTAATCAGGTGCCCCGCATTATCGTTGACGATTTTCGCGAGCAAGCTCGCTCCTACAGGGGCGATCAAGCGTAGCTTTCAGCCTCGTTGCTTTGCTCTACAAGCTCCAGGCTGATGTTGTTCTGCGCATTGATCTTGCGATACAGCTCAGCATCGGTTTCCAACACTTTTTCCCGGGCCGGGAAGATTTCATGCAGCTTGGTGGCCCATTCGCCGGCAGTTTTTTCCGGGAAGCAGCGCTCGATCAGTTCCAGCATGATCGACACCGTTACCGACGCGCCAGGAGAAGCACCCAAAAGCGCCGCCAACGAACCGTCCTTGGCTGCGACCAGTTCGGTGCCGAATTGCAGCACGCCGCCTTTCTTCGGATCTTTCTTGATGATCTGCACGCGTTGGCCGGCCACTTCCAGGCGCCAGTCCTCGGCTTTGGCTTCCGGGTAGAAGCGGCGCAGGGATTCAAGGCGCTGCTCCATGGACTGCATCACTTCGCTGACCAGGTACTTGGTGAGGTCCATGTTGTCCCGTGCCACGGCCAGCATCGGCCCGATGTTGCCGGCGCGCACGGACAGCGGCAGGTCGAGGAACGAGCCATGCTTGAGGAACTTGGTGGTAAAGCCGGCGTAAGGCCCGAACAGCAGGGACTTCTTGCCATCGACCACGCGGGTGTCCAGGTGCGGCACGGACATCGGTGGCGAACCCACCGCGGCCTGGCTGTAGACCTTGGCCTGGTGGTGCTTGACCACTTCCGGGTTGTCGCAACGCAGCCACTGCCCGCTGACCGGGAAGCCGCCAAAACCTTTGCTCTCTTCGATACCCGAGGCTTGCAGCAGGGGCAGGGCCGCACCACCGGCGCCGAGGAACACGAACTTGGCGTCCACATCACGGCTGTTGCCGCTGTTGACGTCCTTGATGCTCACAGTCCAGCCCGCGCCGTTGCGCTTGAGGCCGGTCACGCGCTTGCAGTACTTGACCTGGGCGTCCGCCGAGCTGGTCAGGTGGCTGAGCAGTTGGTTGGTGAGGGCGCCGAAGTTGACGTCGGTGCCGTTCACGACACGGGTTGCCGCGATTTTTTCGTCCAGCGGGCGGCCTGGCATCATCAGCGGCATCCACTCGGCCATCTCGCTGCGGTCTTCGGTGTAGTGCATATCCGAGAACGCGTGGTGCTGGCTGAGGGTTTCAAAGCGCTTCTTGAGGAAAGACACGCCTTTTTCGCCCTGAACGAAGCTCAGGTGCGGCACCGGGCTGATAAAGGACTTGGACGAGCCAAAGGTGCCTTTTTTGGTCAGGTACGCCCAGAACTGCTTCGACACCTCGAACTGGGTGTTGATGTGCACGGCTTTCTTGATGTCGATGGAACCATCGGCGGCCTGGGGGGTGTAGTTGAGCTCACACAGGCCAGCATGACCGGTACCGGCGTTGTTCCACGGGTTGGAACTTTCCGCGGCACCCGAATCCATCAGCTCAACGACTTCCAGCTTGAGGCCGGGGTCGAGCTCTTTGAGCAGTACGGCCAGGGTGGCACTCATGATGCCGGCCCCTACCAGTACTACGTCGACTGCTTCGTTATGCGCCATTTAACGCGTCTCCAAAATCTGCAGCACCAAATTGACGGCATGGCTGCCAGGAGTGACGGGGCGGTTCACGTGTTGCCCCAGGTTACCCATGGCCAGGATCGCCATGTCCGATTCGCAATTCTTTGCAACTTCAGCGCACGCTTCCTGCCGGGCTAATCTGCCTATGAACGCATTCATGGGCGCCTGTGGCAATTCGACTTATGGTCAAAGCGTGCGATTCGTGCAACCAATCCGTAGCGGACAGGATCAAGCCAGCGTTTTTGAGGCGTGCTCGTTCCTTTGTGGTTGGGCTGTTCCAGACGCTGATGGTGCTTGTACAAACGCCAAACTATTCATTTGCTCGCCACACTCTTGTGAAGTTGTGAAAACCCGTTTTTTCACGCTCTTTTGAAGACGTGAACCTCAAAAAAGGGCTGCCCAGTCTGGCACCTGGCCCGCGACACCTCTGCCGACATGCGGCAAAACGGGCAAACAACTCAAGTGGCCGAGCGCAATGGCAGCTCTGGCAGATTCGGTAAAGAAGGGTGGTTTGCAAGGAAAACAGCAAGCGCGCCAGCTTCACTCGATCTGTGTGGGCGGCTCTCTGTGGGCGATTCTTGGGGGTTAATACCGAGGCATTAACGATGCTGCGAGGCCCGATCAGGAGACGTCCTTATAATCGGGGGGAGATTGTAGCGAAGAACGCTAAGGAAATGGGCGTGTTTTATGACTTTTATTAGGTGTTCGGTCAGGCGGCCAACGGCTGGTGACTTGGCGCCTGCGCAGGGCGCTGGCTGATGCGCGCGCGCGCTGGCAAGGGGGGGTGCATCCAGCTCAAGCGAATTTCGTCGATTTCTACCCAACCTTCGCCGACCGGCGGCAGGCTGCACTCTTTGAAGGCCTGGCAGCGGCCTTGGGCATCGAGCAGGGCAAACTGGCGAAGGGCGGGCTTGCGAGAGAACAGTGACCAGAGAAAATGCATGGGATCGACCTCCTTGGATTGAAACCAAGCATGCGCGCCCACGATGACGCACTCGTGTATCAGCGGTGACATATCTGTGACACCGAACCGCTACATCGCCAGCGGGTCATAGGTTGTAACTGGCGCTAGTTCCCGGCAATGGCCGCCCGCTATACTGCCGCGCTGTCGGTACTCGATTTCTGGAGAGAAGAGCATGTTGCAACGCCTGTTGTTCGGTTTGATCACTGTGACCAGTTTGACCCTGGTTGGCTGCGCCAACAGCCCGCAACAACTCAGCCCGCAGCCGATAATCACCACGCAGTTGGCGCCCGTGGGGCACGGCCAGCCGGTGTCGGTGCGTGTAGTGGACGGTCGTCCATCACCCACCCTGGGCTCCCGTGGCGGCTTGTACCCGGAGACCGCACTGGTGTCGGTGAACGCTGCCGATGTGCTGCCCAAGCTGCAAGCCCAGGCCGAAGCCGCCGTGCGCCTGCTGGGTTTTACCCCGGCCAATTCGCCGGGCGCCCCTCAGTTGACCATCACCCTGGCCGAGCTGAAGTACCAGTCGCCCAAGGAAGGCCTGTATGTGACCGAAGCCTCTATTGGCGCAACGTTCAAGTCTGACGTCACTGCCGGCACCCGTCGCTACAGCGGCCGTTATGGTGCGTCCCTCAATCAGCGCTTCGGCATGGCGCCGAACCAGGAGACCAATACCAAACTGGTCAGCGATGTGCTCAGCGACGCCCTGACCCGTCTGTTCAAGGACCCAAGCATCGGCTCCTTGCTCAGCTCGCAATAACCGCTCAATAAAAAACCGGGCCCAGCGATGGGCCCGGTTTTTTTGTGCCTTCGGTTTCAGGCTGCGGTGTCGATACAAAAGTCCAGCAGGCTCACCCCTGTCAGCAAATCAGCCTCCGGCAAGTCTGCATGTTGATGCCCGCCAAGGGCGCAATACACCAGCCAGTGGCGGTCCTGGACGTTGAATGCCAGGCCGTCGACCAGCGCCTCCTGCTCATCGCTTTGGGCGATCAGATACAGCCGATCCTGGTTCTGCGCGTGCAACATGACAAGCTCCCGAGCGTTCGAAGGGCAACAGAGTGGCCTGTTAAGGTGACGTTCAGGTGACGCCGTAAATTACTGGATACATTAGCCGTCAATGGAGGAAGGAGTTGGACGGCGCAGGAGGTGACTATCCTTCAGGTTTGTATCTGAATGGATACCAGAATACTGATTCACCGAGGTGTGTGATGGCACTGCCCGCACTGCTGATCAATGCTGTTGCCTTATTAGTGGCTTGCCCGGGTGCAGTGCTGCTGTTCATTACCCGCTTTCGCGAGCAGCGTGCGATGGCCGACCTGGCTGCGCAGAGCGAAGAGCGCGCGATCGACCAGCCGATGCTGTTCCTGGATGCGCGCACCGAACGGGCGCATCGCCTGGCCTATCGCATTGGCTTTGCTTGTCTGGGACTGTCGCTGGCTATGTCCTGGCTCAGCACCCACCTGTAAAAACACCGCAAAACAACGGTGGGAGGGGGCTTGCCCCCGATGGCGATGTTTCAGTCGACATAGGTATTGACTGATCCACCGTCACCGGGGGCAAGCCCCCTCCCACCTGTTTGTTTCAGTGTTTACAGAGGAATTCCGGCTTTAACGCGGTACTGGTTGCGAACTGGCGTTGCATATTGCACCACCAGGAACGGCCGGTGCTCGGCCGGGCATTCATTCAAGCGCCGTTCCCACTCGGCTTGTGCCTTGGCCAGTTCGTCCGCCGGGAAGACATCTGTCGCCGTGGGCACCTGCAATTGCGGGTCGGCATCGCTCCACTGGGCGTACGCCAGGTAGTGCACCGGGAACAAGCGATAACCCCCGAGGATCTGCCGGTCCATTTCCGCCGCGAGCAGCTTGGTATCTTCGAAACGCTCGGTGATCGGCGCCGCGAAGTTCACATGCACACGACCCTTGTAGCCGGTGATGCCCAGCGCAATGCTCACATCGTCCTCGCCCGGCGCCTTGCAGTAGGTGCCGGTGGTGGCGCGGATGTACAGTTCGCGGGCCTTGGCAGCATCGCAGGGGTCGTATTCGTAGCTGATCGACACCGGCGTCAGGTTCAACGACTGGATCACCTCGGCAAACGGCTCGTCCTTGCGGCTGACGTGGAACATCTTCAGGATCGCCGATTCGGTGCGGTCATCCCCATCCTTGGCGCGGCCTTCGGCCTGGGCGATCCAGATCGACTGGCAGTCGTTGCGGATCGAATGGTTGATGTACGCCGACAGCAGCTGATAGGCCGCCATTTTTTCTTTTCGCCCAGTGATCGAGCGGTGCACGATGAAGCTCTTGTTCAAGCGCATCAGGTCGCTGACAAATGGCTTTTGCAGCAGGTTGTCGCCGATGGCGATACGCGGTGTCGGCAGGCCGGCGTGGTACACGGCGTAGTTGACGAAGGCCGGGTCCATCACGATATCGCGGTGGTTGGCCAGGAATACGTAGGCGGTGCCCGACTTGAGTTGCTCGACGCCGGTGTAGGTCACGCCGTCGGTCGCCCGGTCAATGGTGTGGTCGACGTAGTACTCGACTTTGTCCTGCAGCGTGGCCACGGTGGTCACACCGGCGAATTCGCGGCGCAGCTTGCGGGCGATCATCGGCTTGAGCAGCCAGCCCAGGGCGCCGGCAAAGCGCGGGAAGCGGAAGTGGGTCAGGATGTCCAGAAAGGCCTTGTCACTGAACAGCCGGTCCAGTACTGCCGGGACTTCGCTGTCGTTGTAAGGTCGGATGGTATCGAATTCGCCCATCATGCTCTCTTGTTAGAAACGGCTAGGGTAAGTAGAGGAAATACCAGGGTGCGGCCGCAATATTGGCTCTGCCGTGAATAGCCCTGTAAATAGACCGGCGATTATACGCACAAGTCACTTGGGAGACCGCGATGCTGGAAGATGCGACGTACGATTGTCCTTATTGTGGTGAAGAGGTCGAGACAGCGGTGGATCTGTCGGGGGGTGATCAGACCTATATCGAAGACTGCCAGGTGTGCTGCCGCCCGGTCACTTTCAATCTGCAGGTCCATGGTGACGAATGGATGCTGGAAACGCGCAGCGAAAACGAATAACGGGGGCGCCCATGCAGCGAATCTACGAACCGGAAAACCTGATGGAAGGCGAGCTGCTGCAACAGATGCTCGCCAGCGAGGGCGTCGAGGCGCACCTGGTGGGGCGGCATTTGCTCGGCGGCACCGGCGAATTGCCGATTTTCGGGCTGTTGGGTTTGGAAGTGGATAATGACCAGGCCGCGTATGCTCGCGAGCTGATCACCGCTTATAACGGCGCGCAACCGCTGCCCGGCGATGAACCCGACAGCTTCCCCGACGTGTTGGTCTGTTAGGCTGTCGGTCGGTTTACCCCAAGAGTCGTGTTGCCCCATGTGTGGACGTTATGCCCTGTTTCGCTGGAACCCCTCCTTTGCTGCCTTGCCGGGTTTTCCGGCAGACCAGCAGGCCCAGTGGAACATCTCCCCGAATGATTCGGTGCTGATCCAGCGCGCCACCGACGGCCAGCGCACCCTGGCCCGCGCCCGTTGGGGCCTGACCCCAGCATGGCTGACCGACCTTTCCCGCACCCCGGCCCATGCCCGTGCCGAAACCCTGGCCGAGCAACCGATGTTTCGCGAGGCCTTTCGCCAGCGTCGTTGCCTGCTGCCGGCCAACGGTTTCTACGAATGGCGCGGCACCCAGCGCAAGCGCCCGTACTGGCTGACACCGGGCGAGGGTTCGACGCTGTTTTTTGCGGCGATCTGGGAAGCCTATCCGGTGCAGGAACAGGTGTGGCTGAGCACGGCAGTGGTGACCCAGGCGGCGCAGAGCCAGCGCCGGCCGTTGATTCTGGATGCGGCGGGGCAGGAGGCCTGGCTCGATCCTGAAACACCGTTGCATGTGTTGCAGGGCTTGTTGGCCAGTGAGCCGACCGCGTTGCGCGAGCGGGTACTGGCCAATATGGTGAACGATCCGAAGCTCAATGGCCCGGAATGCCTGACGCCGGGTTGAGCCTTGAACTGATTGGTCAAGCGCCGCTGTCGAGTCCTGTGGGATGTATCTGAAATTTAGCGGCTACACGTCTGGTGTATCTGGCGTCGATACAATTCACCGCCTACGATACGCGCCATGTTTTCAGGGCTTTTTTTCAGGGAGAGTATGTTGATGAAGAAATCATTGGCCGTAAGTGTGTTGGCAGCAGCGGTACTGCTGGCCGGGTGTCAATCGGTCAACACCACCAGCGGTGGCGCCGTTGGGGTTGAGCGCAAGCAATATATGTTCAGCATGCTGTCGAGCCAGGAAGTCGACCAGATGTATGCGCAGTCCTACCAGCAGACCCTGGGCGAAGCCAGTAGCAAAGGCCAGTTGGACAAGACCAGCGCCAACGCCAAGCGCGTGCAGGCTATCGCCAACCGCCTGATCGCCCAGGCGCCCACCTTCCGCCCGGATGCGGCGCAGTGGAAGTGGGAAGTCAACCTGATCAAGAGCGATGAAATGAACGCCAATTGCGGGCCTGGCGGCAAGATCTTCGTGTACAGCGCCTTGATCGACAACCTCAAGCTCACCGATGACGAGTTGGCCGCAGTGATGGGCCATGAAATCGCCCACGCCTTGCGCGAGCATGGACGTGAAGCCATGTCCAAGGCCTACGGCATCGAAATGGCCAAGCAGGGCGCCGGTGCGTTGTTCGGCCTGGGCCAGGACAGCCTGGCGCTGGCCGACACCGTGGCCAACTACGGCATGACCTTGCCTAACAGCCGCAGCAATGAGAACGAAGCAGACCTGATCGGCCTGGAACTGGCGGCCCGCGCGGGCTACAACCCGAATGCGGCCATCACGCTATGGAACAAGATGGCCAAGGCTTCGGAAGGCGCGCCACCGGAATTCATGAGCACTCACCCGGCCTCCGACAGCCGGATCGCCTCGTTGCAGGCAGCGATTCCGAAGGTGATGCCGCTCTACCAGCAGGCCAAAAAATCTTGATCCTGTGAAGGTCTAAATGTGGGAGGGGGCTTGCCCCCGATAGCGGTATAAAGCCAGTGGAGATATCGACTGGCGCACCGCAATGGTGGGCAAGCCCTAACACCTGTCAGTTAGGAGATAGAACGGGCAAACAGCAACCTGTGGCGAGCGGGCTTGCCCCGCGTTGGGCTGCGCAGCAGCCCCAAAACACAACCCCGGAGCTGCCTGGCACCCTACAGCGCTC